>JASHQG010000676.1 GCA_030037665.1 Acetobacteraceae bacterium | reverse complement strand
GGGGTGCCTCGGTCGCGCTGCTGGACGAGGGTGATGTCGCCTACCGCGCGGCGCGCGGCAATTTCGGGCTGGTCTGGGTGCAAAGCAAAGGCGCCGGCATGCCGCCCTACGCGCACTGGACGCGCCGGTCGGCCGAACTGTGGCCCGAACTGGCCGCGCGGCTGGCAGGAGACCACGTCGATGCCGCGTTGGCCCAGCCGGGTGGATTCGCGTTCTGCCTGAGCGAGCGCGAATATGAGGAGCGTGCCGCGCTGCTAACCCGTATGCACAACGAGAGCGGCGACATCGGTACCCGTATGCTGGATCGCACCGAGGTGCGGGCGTTGGTGCCCGGTCTCGGCGACCGCGTGGTGGGCGCATCGTTCTGTCCGATTGACGGGCATGCCAGCCCACTCAATCTGCTGCGCGGGTTGCTGGCGGGGGGACCAGCGTATTTCCCGGCGCGGCGGGTGGACCGGATCGACGCGGCGCCGCACAGCTTTACTGTCCATTCCGACACCGAGCAGTTCAGTGCGCCAAAGCTGGTGATCGCGGCCGGTCTCGGCAGCCGAGCTCTCGCGCCGCTGGTGGGTCTGTCCATGCCGGTCCAGCCGCTGCAGGGACAGATCATCGTCACCGAGCGGCTCAAGCCGTTCCTGGCCTATCCCACACATCTCGTGCGGCAGACGGCCGAAGGATCCGTCATGCTGGGCGATAGCCAGGAGGATGTCGGATTCGACACGCGCACCAAGGTCTCGATTCTGAGCGAGATCGCCGCACGCAACGTTGCGGTGTTTCCGGCGCTGAAGGATGCGTCGATATTGCGCATGTGGGCGGCGCTGCGCGTCATGTCGCCCGACGGCTGCCCGATCTACGAACAATCCACGCGGTACCCTGGCGCTTTCGCCGCGACCTGCCATAGCGGCGTGACGCTGGCCGGCGCGCACGCACTGGCACTGGCGCCAGCGATTTTGGACGGCGAATTACCGGCGGCGCTGGACACGTTCTCCGCCCGGCGTTTTCAGAACGCCGCCACGTGCTGAGCGTGCCGACCGCCAGCTGGGGTGCGCCGGTTTCATCGTTGCTTTCCGATCCGGGTCGTTGGCCGGGCGCCGGGCTGGCTGCTCGACGCGGAGATCACCCACGTCTCCGGGAGCCACCGATGCGTCTGTCAGCCGTTCACCTGCCGGATCAGCCCCGCCCAGCGATCGAGCGTCGGTAGCACCTGGTCCGCCTTCGCCGCCGGGAGGCTCACGCAGGCCCGCAACACACCGAGGTCGCGGTAGCGTTTCAGAAGGTCGGCATCGTCGTTGCAACCGAACAGCGTGATCGGGCAGGAATCCTCTGACCGGCCAGCCTCTTTCAGCATGGCGCGGAACTTCGGCACGGTGGAGAACACGTCGCCGTCCTTGCCGACGCGACCGGCGAGCGGGATCCAGCCCTCGCCGTAACGCACCGCGCGGCGTGCAGCCTGCGGAAACGCGCCGCCCACGATCACCGGCGGATGCGGCTTCTGCACGGGCTTCGGCCAGGCCATCATCGGATCAAAGTTGACGAACTCGCCGTGGTATTCGGCCTTGGATTTCGTCCAGATCTCTTTGATGGCCTCGATCCGCTCACGTACCAGCTTGGCGCGTGTGGCGAAGGCGGTGCCATGGTCCTCCATTTCCTCGGCATTCCAGCCGATGCCGATGCCGAACAGGAACCGGCCGCCCGCGACCTGGTCGATGGAGGCGACGAGCTTGGCGGTCTGGATCGGATCGCGCTGGTTCACCAGGCAGACGCCGGTACCGACCTTGAGCGATTTTGTCGCCATCGCTGCGGCAGTCAGCGTCACAAACGGGTCCATCGCGTCGTAGTACTGCTTCGGCAGATCGCCGCCGCCGGGGAAGGGCGAGCGCCGCGAGGTCGGGATGTGCGAGTGCTCGGGCGCCCACATGGACTCGAACCCGCGCTGCTCCAGCGCCTGCGCGAGCTCGGCGGGCGTCATCGAGTAATCGGTGAGGAACATCGACGCGCCGAAATGCATGATTGTTCTCCTTGCCGCTAACCGTGAAGCTTAGCGGGGCGACGCGCCGGACGCCACACGACAACCCGGGTGGTCGTGTTCACTGTCTCAGGAAGCGTGCGGCATGCCAATTGGCTGGGGTGCCTCGGTTGGCCGCGGCCTGGACACTCCCCCTCGGCCGTGCGCGCGGGGTGCTGGCACGGCCGTCGCTGGTGAATGTGTCACTGCGTGGCGCACGAGCATGGATCGGCTGACCGGTCATCGTGCGTTGCGGCGTCTTCGAGGCATGCGACGGCGCGTGCCGACTGTCCGCGAGACAAAAGCTCGAAGTCCGGCGCGATAGAGCTTCTTGCACAGAAGGGCGGTTCGTTGGCCATTACCCAACACGGCAGCCGGAACACGCACACGCGCTGCGCCCAGCATTCAAAGGCAGCAAGCGCAAAGCCCGGAGCGGCACCCGGGCCCGGGACAGCTTAAGGTTCTGCGCGAAACCTTCGAAACCTGGGGGGGCGATAGCGGCGACCGTTTTCGCGAGGTCCACGGCCTGCACTGTCAGTCGCCGCCTGGACGGGGGAGACAGGCTCCCGAGGGCGGTTCTGGCTCGCGTGGTTCCGCGCTCATAGACGTGGCGAAGCGGTAAGGAGCGAACCGACACCTTCATAAGCCCGAGCGCTTCGGCCTTCGGGTCTCTCTTTGGTGGTTGCGAGCGAACAGCTGTTGTTGCCCCTGATCGGCAATCTGCTAGCATGGTTGAAGTAAGCGGTAGATCGTTGATGCCATGCCGAACAGGCGGCTTCTTGTTCGCGACACTGTCTTGCGCCGGCATCTGCGAATGACACGCAGGCGTACATTGGCAGCGCCCCGGCCTTACCGGCGACCTCGACGGTGGTGTGCCTGACACGGCAATCGAGACCAAGGCCATCGACGTGATGCTGGCGACTGGAGGGAATCGGCCGTTCGATGGTGCAGTCAGTCTGAAGGCGATAGTCCATGCATGGCCAGGCCGACCATCTGACGCCACCAAGGGGCGGACAGAATTATCAATCCAACTCGCCATATCTTGACAGTAGTATTCGTCGCTGGAGTAAGATTGCCGGCATGTCGGCTCAGCCAATTCACTGAGGCATGACCCGTAGAGATCCGCGGCCGAGGCGAGATAAACTAACCAACACTCCCTGCGCAGATTGTGATGGTGAAGGACTGACTTCGTCGCAATTCCTTGCACCGGTTACAACAGCGACATCGCAACGTTGTCGCAATCGTCATGCGTAGGGGTGGCGTTACGGGTTCGGTGTGTGACGGCTCATATGCGCTTGATCGCCTCACTCGCATTGAGCCCACCGCGCCCGGCAGCATTTTGAGCCTGTGTCATGCTGCACTGCACCTCGGCCGGGCGAGGACAACACGGCTCAGAACGTCGCCGGTTTCTTTTGGTCGCGTCTCTACGAATGGGACCTGCGTTACGTCGTTGGTTATCGCGGCGACCGCATCAATGGGTTGCTGGGTGGTTTGCAGCGGCTGGGCGAAGACAAGATCCGCTGTATGAACGAATTAGGTGCTCAGTTACTGCATAGCTTAGACCCAACGTAACGCTGCACCGATGTCCGCGAAGGACTGGGGATGCCACGATCGATCGAGGATCACCCATTGGTGGGAGATTGTGAAACCGCCGCACGCCTCGGGTGCTATGGCCCGATCGACTGGCTCGGCTGGCCGCGCTTCGACACTTTCTTTCCGCGGTTTGTGATCGTGTCACGTCCGATTGCGCCGCAGCTTGTCCTTCTCTCTGCCACATTTCTCGCGTTAGCTTCGATAATCGACGGCCTTTGGGCGCGCGCGGCAGCGCGGGTCCAATTACGGACGGCTTTTCGGCTGCCTCGTCGGGGGCTCGTGAATCGGCGCCGGGGCGGCGCTAGCATTGGTACGGAGTAAGTGATCGCGCTCAAAAACAGATGAAGGATTAATACCATGCGCCTACTCGTTTTGCTGGTTCCGCTCGCGCTTGGCGGCTGTCTCAGCTTCAGTAGCAGCAATCCGCCACCACCAGCGTCCCACACCACCATCGTCGTTCCGCCCGGCAGTACTGTGACGTGCTCCAACGGCCAAGCACCGCCGTGTGACTAGCGCGCAAGGACGCAGGTCATGACCTGTCCAGCGAACGTAACACCATCTTTACTCCTGGGTAGACCAGCAACGTGCATACCCGCGACGGTCCGGGTGGTGCAGGTGATGGTCGCGTTATGGGTTGCCGTGGCTGCATGGATCACGCTGCCGGATTAGGGACCTGCGGGAAGGAATCGCGGCTCGCCGTCACATTCGTGCGTAGAGACGACCAGAGGCAAGCTTCGAGTCGGGTGATTGTCGCCCGTGGCGTGGCCTGGGTGGCAGCGCATGGGCGTCAATCGGGACGGATGAGTCGAACTGTTGGACACCTCCCCGTCCCCACAAGGGCGCAACGTGCTTGGCGCCAATGTGTCCGTGTCAGTGCCGGGTCGTCGCGAGCGCATCTGCCGCAGCGGGCATAACAGGCGGGTTGCCTGCAATCTGCGGGTTCGGAACCTTGACGGTGCTGTTTTCCCATCCACCACCCAGCGCAGTGTACAACGCAACCGCGTCGTTCCGCAGCGCCATGTCCGCCTGCACGAGCGACTGCCGCGCCGAGAACAATGTCCCTTCCGCGTTCAGCACCTGAATGAAGTCTGCCATACCATGTAGATAGCGGTCCCGCGCCAGGCCCAATGTGGTTTCCGCTGACCGCACGGTGTCGATCAGCTGATCGCGTGCCGCCCGATCGGTGCGATAGCCGACGAGCGCATCCTCCACTTCGCGCAACGCGTTCAGCACGGTGCTACGGTAGTTCAGTGCCGCATCGACCGTCTGCGCGCGCGCCAAACGCAAGTTGGCAGTCAACTGCCCGCCCTGAAAGACGGGCACCGAGACACTCGGGCCGAACGAATAGAAGGCGCTTGCCCAATTCGTCAGAAAGCTGGCATCTATCGCGCGCAGGCCAAAATCGCCGGTAAGGGAGACGTCCGGATAAAAACTCGCGATGGCGACACCGACATTGGCCGTCGCGGCGTGGAATTGCGCCTCTGCCTGGCGAATATCCGGACGTCGCCGCGCCAAGGTGGACGGCACGCCAACGCCGATGATGGACGGCAGAGCCGGTAACGGCGCCGGCGGAGCCAACATCGCATCCAGCGCGCCCGGCGCCTGACCTGTCAGGATGCTTACCCGGTTCATCGCCTGCTGCTGCTGCTGTTCGAAGCCCGGCAATTGGTGCAGATTGTTCGAGAGCTGGGTCCTGGCCTGCTCAACATCCAGCATTGACGCCAAGCCGGCCTGCTGCTGTTGCTGTGTCAGCCGTAGCACATCCTGTGCGGTGGCAATGTTGCCACGCTGGCTCTTGGCGAGCACTTGAGCGCCGCGCAGTGCGACATAGGCCTGTGCGACCTGACTCTCCAGCATCACCAACGCATCGTCTGCGGCATCTCTTTGTGCTTCAGTTTGCGCCCTTGCTTGCTCCACCGAGCGACGGACGCGGCCGAATAAATCCAGCTCCCAGGACGCACTCATGCCGTATTCGTACAAGTTCACCGGCTGCGACAGACCGTTCAACACGCTGCCAAGGCTGGCGGCGGCCTCCTGCCCCAACCCAGGACTGAGCCGATTGAGTGTACTGGCGCCGGAGAGCGCATTCAACTGATTGAAGACACCTTGCGATTCCAACAATCCCTTGGCACCGAGCTGTTCACGCATATAGCTGCCGCTCGCCTTGACGGTCGGCAGGCCGGCCGCGCGTGCGGCTGCCTCGACCTGAATCGATTCGGCGACCCGCACCACCGCCTGCTGCACCGTCGGATTTCCGACAATCGCTCTCTCCATCAGTGCGGTCAGCGTGGGATCCCCGAACTTGCTCCACCATAGAGGGTCGGGATCAGCCGTCTCGGTGATGGTAGCACGCGGCCCCTGTTGTCGCGCCGAAGCGTCATGCCAGTTTGCGATAGTCGGCGCCTGCGGTGGCTGGAAATTCGGCCCGACAGTGCAGTCCGTGAGCAGCAGGACGATCGCAACCTGGACGAAGCGGGTTCTCATCCCGGGCATGGTCAGTCCATACCTGCGTTGCTGCGTTGCGGCTTCCCGCGAGACATCAACAGCGCGGTTGGAACCATCACAAACGCCATGCACGCGGTGATGAAAAAGACCTCCATGTAGGCCAGCACCGCCACCTGCGCCCGCAACAGGTTGTATATCTGGCCCGGCGCCATCTCTGCAGCCTGTGCGAAGGAATAGCCAGCGTTGACCAGCGCTTGCTCGATCTGGTGGAGTAACACCAGGTACGGCTGGCTGGTCGGCGCCAAATTGGCAATCAAGTTCTGTTGGTTGACCTGTTGATAGTTGGCGACGATAGCCGTGGAAATCGAAATGCCGATACCGCCGAACACGTTGCGGGCCATATTGAACAACGCCGTGGCGTCGCCGGTCATAGACTGCGGCAGCGTGGCGTAGGCGACGGTGCTGATCGGCACGAACAAAAAGGCGAGCCCGGCACTCTGTGCACCGCGTAACAGCACCAAATGATAAAAATCTAAATCTGGTACGAGATTGCGAGAGTAAAGCAACGCCGCACCAAGTGTAAATCCACCAAAGGCGATCACATATTTGGCGGGCACTCTGGTCAATAGGCGGCCGACCAGGGGAATTAGCATGACCACCACTACCGCTCCAGGCGCGAGCACCAACCCTGCCCATGTCGCCGTATAGCCGAGTTGCTCCTGCGCAAATTCAGGAATCAGCACTGCGCTGGCGTAAAGCACGAGGCCCATGATGGCAATCTGCAATGAGCCAAGCGCAAAGTTGCGATTGGCATAAACCCGCAGGTCGACGATAGGGTAGCGGGCATAGTAGAGATAGACGATACCAAAGAGGAATCCGATAGCCGAAAGCAGAAACATGATGCGGATGAACTGTGAGCCGAGCCAGTCGAAGTCCTCGCCGCGGTCCGTCGCGATTTCCAGCGAGCCGAGCGCAAGCGCAATCAGCGCGGTCCCAATATAGTCGAATGGTGGTGCGGTGCGCCTGTCCCGCAGCACGTGTGGCGGATCCTCCAGGAGATGCATCACGCTCAGAAACGTCACGATGCCGATCGGGACGTTGATCAGGAAGATCCAATGCCATGAATAGCTATCGGTGAGCCAGCCGCCCAGCACTGGCCCCACGATGGGTGCAATGATGATGGCGACGGCGGTCAGCGAAAACGCTGCTTGGCGTCGCTCCGGCGGGAAATGGTCGAGAATAATCGCCTGCTGTGTCGGCTGTAGGCCGCCGCCGAAGAGGCCCTGCAGTGCACGGAACACCAGGATTTGCCAGAATGCATCCGCGGTGCCGCAGGCTAACGAAGCAATCGTGAAGCCGGCGATGCAGGTCAGGAAATAACGCTTGCGGCCAAGCCTGCGACCGAGCGCGCCGGAGATCGTCAGCACAATGCCATTGGCCACCAGATAGGTTGTCAGAGCCCAGGCGCTTTCGTCGTTGCTCACCGAGAGACTTCCGGCGATGTGCGGCAGCGACACATTGACGATGGTCGTGTCGAGTACCTCCATGAAGGCTCCCATCGTCACGACTACCGCTATGAACCAAGGGTTGGATTGCGGTTTCCAGACGTGGTGTGGCGCATTACTCATCGCACTGTGACAGTCGGAACAACCGAGAGGCCGAGCGGCATTTCGCGCACGCCCTCCAGACCATCGTCGATGATGATCTTGACCGGTACACGGCGCACGATCTTGACGAAGTTGCCCGTGGCGTTCTGCGCGGGGAAGGCAGAGAAGCGTGCGCCGCTGCCGGCCTGGATGCTGTCGACGTGCCCGGAGAGACGAAGGTTCGGAAAGGCGTCAACGCTGATCGAGACCTTCTGGCCAGGCCGCATGTAGGTGAGTTGCGTTTCCTTGAAATTCGCCACAATCCAGGGTTGCTTAGTGACGATGAAGAACACCTGCTGGCCTGCCTGTATGAACGAGCCCTTTTCGACATTGCGTTGCGTGATCCAGCCATCCGCCGGCGCACGAATTTCGGTGTAGGAGAGATTCACTTGCGCTTGTTCGAGGTTGGCCTGCGCTTGCGCAAGCTGTGCCTGGCGCTCGCCGACTGTGTCCTCGGCGGCCTGAATAGTCTGATCGACCAGTGACGCGATCTGCAATTGGGCGTTGGCCGATGAGACGGCGGCGGTCTGCGATGCCAACGCGGCGTTCGCCTGATCGATGCTCGCCTGCGTCGTCGCCTGCGGGTTGACAGCATGCTGGCGACGATACTCACGCTCAGCCTGCACACGATTTGCCTGCGCCTGGGCGAGTTGTGCCTGTGCCTGCTGCAGTGTCGCTGGCGCGCGGACGCGCGACATCTCAAGGTCGACCTGCGCACTCGACAACTGGTACTGGGCCAACCGCAGATTCGCCCTGGCCTGATCGAACGCAGCCTTGTATTGACGTTGATCGATGATCAGCAGCAACCGACCCGCCCTCACGAAGGTGTTGTCGCTGATGTTGAGCTGCGTGACATTGCCGGCGATCTGCGGAGCAATGGAGATCGCAGTGCCTTCGGTGTAGGCGTCGTCAGTGCTCTCAAGCCCGGCAGTTGCCCGCCAGTAGATGACGCCTGCGATGATAGCAATCGTCACAACGGCGATAAGGATAATCAGGGGCCAGCGGCTTTTGTCGCGCTGACCGTCCTGGCGATCGTCCTCACGGTCGGGCCGCTCATTGTCGCGATCGAGGCGTTGACGCGCCGGTGCGCGCTGCTCATCGACGCTCGGCCGCTCATCGCGCGGCGATCGCTCGGTCGTGTCTACATCATCTTCGTCGGTCTCGTTCACTTCGCCTGCACCCCGTAACGAGTCACCGGGTACACGGTGTGTTCTCTCGCTCTCTCCGCCCGCGGCCTGTCAAGGCTAAGGGCCCTGCTGGCGGCAGGCGCACCACAACGCGTCGAGTTCCCGCTATTCCGCGCCATCCAGAGTCGTTGTGCAGCGCGTTCCGCCCGTCCTCGGGTCGGTAGTGTTCGGTTTGTCATGCATTTATCGCACCTTCACCGGAGAGAGCACAACGTTGCGGTTGCAATTGCGGTTGCAATTGTCGGGACTCGGGGAGGCGACGTGTCGCGGCGTGAGACATCTCGCCTTATTGCGTTGGCAGACGGACACTGCCCGGCAGGTGAGTCCTTTCTCCCAGTTGCGTGACCAGGCAGCCGCTCTTCCCGGGCGAGACCCGAATGCGCTCATGCCCCGGTGGCAATTCCGATAAGGCCTCAGAGGGTCGCCGACAACGTCACCAGGCGGCTAGGCATCATTGCGAGAATTCGCGCAATCATTCTTGCGGCCCGTTGCT
>JASHQG010000675.1 GCA_030037665.1 Acetobacteraceae bacterium | reverse complement strand
CGCGATATCGTCAAGGACATCACCAGCTTGTTCTAGCACCCGTTATCGGAGAAGCGCGGGCGTCCCCCAATGACAGGTTGCACTGACGCCGGCCGGGCCAGCTTCCGACGCGTGCGGCAGCTGGGTTGGCCCGGATTTGGCCGGTTTGCGCCGCGTTGCCGGCGCCGGCAGTGGGAGTTCGGATGGCCCTGATCGATAAATTGCTCCGGCGCAAAGGCCCGGCACCGCGGCTGGCGGCGTTGATATCCTCCTATCCGCCCTATGTGCCACCAGTGGTCAAAGCGCCGCGCGAGCTGACCGATGCCGAGGCAGAGGCCAACCTGGCAGACCTGCTGCGCGTGCGGCCGGAGCGGCTCGTCCGCTTCGGTGCGCTGCTCGCTGAATTCGGCATCAGCCTCGACGAGGGCCTTGCCTTGGGTTCACCCGAGCGTTGGCTCGACGCGTTGTCGCGCTGGACCGTGGAGCAATGGCCGTCGATCTATAGCGCGGAGCTGGCCGCCTATCACGCGCGGAGGTCGGACCTGCGCGGCCATCCCGTATTCGGTTTGCTCACCGACACCGGCCTCGCGCTGGGGGAGACGATCCTGCGTCACCGTCCGGATTATCTCTGGACACTGGACCTCGATCGCAGCAACCGGGAGATGGCGTCATACCGGCAACCCTGTGTCATCCGGCCGGCCGGGGACAGGAACAACGCGGTCGTCTTCCATGCGGAAGATGTTGCGGACGGCGCTTACGCCAGTTGTCGCAACGCCGGCTATGCAATTTCGAACAGTATGAAGCGAGCAGTGATGGACTGCATTTCCGGCGCGCACGAACGCCCCCCCGCGGCTACTGCTTCGCGGCCGCGCGGCCACTCGAGCGTTTACGACAATGCCGATTACCACACCAGAGAACTTGAAGACGCGGAAGCCAATGCTGAATGGGGAGCCTCGCACCTTGGCTTGTTCGTCGCCTGGGCGGCCAGCCACGATTTGCTCAGCGCCGCACTGCGGAAGCCAGCGATGGCGCTGAAGGCGCGCAGCACGCGGCCATTGGACTGGTTGTTCGCGCACCGCGATGGCTGCCTGGCCGAGGCAGACCTCACCGAGGCCGGCAACCGCTTCGCACGCTATTACTACGGCACGCCGGCCGAGGGGCTGCACGCGGGAGAAGGGTCTTACCTGCAGGATTTCATCGCAACGCTGAAAGGCGGCGATGATACGACCTTGGTCGAGGACAGTTGGGAGAATTACGACCGCCTCGCCCCGATTATCGATCAGCGCTACGCCGCATACATCCGCCGATCCTAGAGCGGGGCTAAGCAGCGCGGAATCGCCCGCGATTGCCCAATCACCCGAAGTCGGGTTTCAACCTGCTGGCGTGAGCAGGAGGCCAGCGTGACTGTCACGCCGTTGTTCGGACGACCGTCACACACGGCTGACTGCAGCGGTCGAGATGGATGAGCTGTCGCCGCGCGAGCCGGACCGCCGCTGCACGGTGATGACCAGCACGGTAACCAAATGGGTGCAACGGACGCGAGGGACCGACAGTGTCAGCCCGAAATGCCGAGCCGCCGGCCATTTGCAATGAGACGCCTGCCGTCTGAGAGCGCGAACCGTGCCGCGCATCGCCGCACCGATGGTCGTGGTAACAAGTCAGCGGCCCGTCATAACCCCGACGGGGTTTTGTCAGGTATTCACACGACATTCACACAGTAATGCAGATGTAGGCAGACCATTCCGCGAATTGATTTTAGTCCATCTGTGCCCTAGAGTGAGAGGCAGATAAAAGTCGCCTCGCGTCGAACGAAGCCCAATATTACAACAAAATCAGGGAGAATACTTCATGTCGACCGCCGCAGCGAACGTGCATCAGATTCCGTGGTGGAAGGAGCCAACCAAAGATCAATGGCTCGCATGGGTCGCCGCCTGGCTCGGGTGGACGCTCGATGCGTTCGACTTCACCATTTTCCTGCTGCTGATGGTGCCGATTTCCAAGGACTTCGGTGTGCCACTTACCGAGGTTGCTGTCGTCTTTACACTAACATTGTGGATGCGACTGATCGGTGCGACAGCCTCTGGCTGGCTCGCCGACCGCATCGGCCGCAAGAAGCCGCTGATGATCTCGATCGCCTGGTTTTCGGTCTGCAACCTCTTCGCTGGTCTCGCACCAACCTTTTGGCTGCTGTTGCTGTTCCGCACCGCGCTGGGCATAGGCATGGGCGCGGAATGGCCAGCCGGCGCAGCGCTGGCGATGGAAACATGGCCGCAGCGATCGCGCGGCTTCATGGGCTCCGTGCTGCAGGGCTCCTGGGGCCTCGGAGCGCTGCTTTCCAGCGGGGCTTACGCTCTGTTCTATGATTCGATCGGCTGGCGAGGCCTTTTACTGATCGGCGTGCTGCCCGCCTTGCTGATCGTCTATATCCGGATTTACGTCAAAGAGCCGGCGATTTGGGTCGAGAACCGGCGCAGACAGCGCCTCGAGAACCGTGAGTTTCGTGTGCCGCTCATCAGTATTTTCAAGCGAGGCATGCTCGCCAATACGCTCACGGCGTGCTGGATGATGGCCAGCGCGTTTGTTGTCGGCTACTCCGTCGGTGGCATGTTCCCCTCGTACCTGCAAAAAGACCTCGGTCTTCCCACTGCTTACGTAGCGCTGCCAATCATGTTGCAAAGCCTGATGTTTTTCATTTCGGCGATGCTCTGGGGTTGGTTTGCCGACCGCCATGGCCGCCGGCTGACCCTCCTCATCATCGCCCTCGTGACGATCCCGATTACGCCGCTTTATTTGCTCACCACCAACTATTCAATGATTGTCGTCTTCTTTACCCTGCAGGGCTTCTTCGGCGGCGGCGGCATGCATACGCAATGGCCACACTATTTGTCCGAACGCTTCCCGACAGAGGTGCGTGCGACGGCCACTGGCTTCTGCTATCATCAGGGGGCGATTTTTGGCGGTCTGGTGGGCCCGGTCTTGGCCTTCTTCGCAACCAACTGGCACATGGGTTTCGCGATACCGATGCTGATCGGCACCACGGTTGCCTCCATCTCGGTCTACATCGCGATGCTGTTCAGCCCCGAAACGAAGGGCACGGAGATTGTTCCGGATATACAGTTGGCGTGACGTGTTATCGAGCCGGGTGTCGCGGAGCGGCCATCCGCTCAGAGCCGTTTGAGCAGCGACCAGCACGAGCGCCTGACCGTCGAACCGTCGGGCGCTGCCGTGCGGCGCGACATTGGCCGTCGCCAGTCTCGGCGGGCCCGATGCCGCGCTGCTCAAGGCGTCCGGTTCGCCGGCCGTTCCGGCTACTCCGCCGCCTCCGCCTGTGGCTCCGTCTCAGGTTCCGCCACGCGCCGCACCCGCACCCGCCGGATCCGCCGTGGATCAGCATCCAGCACGCGGAACTCTAACCCCCCGGGGTGACTGACCACCTCCCCTTTCGCCGGCACCCGCCCGGCCAGCGTGAACACGAGACCCCCCACCGTGTGGATGTCCGAGTCGCGTTCGTCCTCGCACAACACCGGCCCGAGCTTCTCCTCGAATTCCTCCACCGGCATGCGTGCGTCCATGTCCAGAGACCCGTCAGGCCGTTCCGTCACCATGGGCGCATCCGGATCGTCGTGCTCATCGTCGATGTCACCGGTGATGGTCTCGACCAGGTCCTCAATTGTTACGAGTCCATCGATGCCGCCGTATTCGTCGACCACCAGCGCCAGATGCATCCGCTGCTGGCGCATCTGGGCCAAAAGGTCGAGCACGGGTAGTTGCGGGGCGACGAGCAGCGGCTTTCGCATAATCGTCTCCACCGAGAACGCCTCGGGCCGCCCGACATAGGCGAACACGTCCTTCACGTGAATCATGCCCACCACGTCGTCCAATTGCTCGCGATAGACCGGCAGCCGCGAGTGACCGTCCTCCCGCAATTGCTCGATCGCTTGTTCCAAGGTGACGTCGGACCGCATGGCGACGATGTCGGCCCTCGGCACCATCACGTCGGCCGCCGTCGTCTCGCGTAGTCGCAGCACGTTGGCGATCAGCAGCCGCTCGTGCCTGTCAAGTTCCGGCGGCTCGCCCGGAAGCACCTGCTCTTCCGCCGCCTCCTGCACCAACTCTGCGATCGACTCGCGCAGCGATGGCTCGGGATGCCGGCGCCGGACCAGCGCACGCAAGCGATTCAGCAGGCCGGGTCGCACGCCGCTCATGCGCGCCGCCACGGATTAGGGACACGCAGCCGGTGGAGGATGCGCGCCTCGGCCATTTCCATTCGGCGTGCCTCGCCCGGGTCCAGGTGGTCGTGACCGCGCAGATGCAATGCACCGTGCACCACCAAATGCGCCAGGTGGTGCGCCAGGCGCCGCGAGGTGGCGGCCGCTTCGCGCCGGACGACGCCCAGCGCGAGAATCACCTCGGGCGCCGGCGATTCGTAGGTCAGCACGTTGGTCGGCTTGTTGCGGC
>JASHQG010000674.1 GCA_030037665.1 Acetobacteraceae bacterium | reverse complement strand
GTTCAGCGACGCCGACCTTCCCCTTCACCGCGCTGTCGGCACTCTGGAACAGGTTCCAGCCGTACGACCACAGGACAGCGAACACTGCCTTGCCCGCCTCGAAATCCTTGCGGGTCTGGTCAGTGGGGATTTCCGCCACGTTGGGCGGCGCAACGCCCTGCTTCACCAGTCCCGTCCACAGCGCGAATGATTTCAGCGCTGCGTCGTTGTCCCAGGTGAGACGGCCGTTCTTCACCAGCGTCTTGCCCATGCTCCAGTAGGGCAGAAGGAACGTGCAAACTGTACCTTCGATGGGCGCGCCCTGGAAACTCAGGCCCTGAAGACCGGAGGTTTTTTCGCCGGCCTGAATGACCGTGGCCTCCTCTGCGAGCTGGCTCCACGTCTCGGGCACCGGCAGATGGTACCGATCCAGCAGATCCTTGCGGTAGTACAGAAACATCGCGTCGGCGAACGCCGGCAGCGCGACCAGCCGGCCGTCGACGGTGTCGGCCTCCGCGTACACTGGCAGGTACTGCTGCATGTATGTCGACCCGTCGCCGACCGCCTTGTTGAGCGGCACGGTCCAGCCGGTAGCGGCGAACTGTGCCGGGCGGATAATATCGAGCAACAGCACGTCGAGCGTGCTGTCCTTCGCCGACATGACCGTGTTGAGGTACTGAGCCTGCACGTCGCTGGTGGCGCCGCCGAGCTGCGCCTTGACCTTGATGCCGGGATTCGCAGCTTCGAAGCGGTCGAACGCCTGCCGCATCACCTCGGGGCGCAGCGCACTGGAAATAAAGACGTTGAGCGTCGTGTCGGCACGCGCAGGCAGCGCGAGCAGGAGAGCACAGATCGCGCACGCGGCAACGCTGAAGCGGGGCACAAGAAGCTTCCTCTTGGTGGATCCTGGCCGCGGATCGGACAGCGCTTGCCGAAGACGGTCAAGGCGCGGGGCCCCCGGGCGTCTCGCTGCGGCAGGACGGCGCAGCCAGCATGAAGATCCGATGCGCCAATCCATGCATCAGTTGAGAGCTGCGGGATCCGACGGCACCGTCTCGATCGCCAGGATGCTGCGCAACGCGACGGCGGCACGGGTCACGTCGGCATCCAGCGCGGCAGCGAGAGTGGCGGCAGCTTTGTTGTCACCGCGCCGGGCGGCTTCCATGAGCGCGCGCAGCCGCTCCTCAAACGCCGCCATACCGTACCCGGCAGCCATACCCACCATCGCGTGAGCCTGTGACATGACGTCCTCCCCGCGGCCGGAGGCCAGTGCGCGGCGCAACGCGGGCAGGCGCGCATGCAGATCGACGAGACATTCCTCGACCATCTCGCCGAGCAGATCTGCGGGCAGGCTGCGGCGCAGTTCATCGATGCGATCGGCGGCCAGAACAGGGCCCACCTCTGCTGGTGGCTGCCCAGCAGCCGGGCCGGCCATGCGCGCCGGCATGCCGGGCCACGCCTGCGTCGCCAGGGCACTGAGCAGTTCCTGTAGCGCGACTGGCTTGTCGAGCACGCTGTTCATGCCGGCCTCACGGCACATTCGCTGGTCGTCCACCGAGATGTCGGCCGTGAGCGCGACGATCGGAACGGTACCGGCTGGCGGCGGCAGCGCCCGGATCCGGCGCGCCACATCCAGTCCGCTCATGTCCGGCATGAAAATGTCCATCAGGACGATGTCGTAGGGGCGCGTCGCGACCGCACGTGACGCAGACGCGCCGTCACTGAACGTGTCGACCATATGGCCCTCGCGACGCAGCAGCGTCGCCGTGAGGAACTGATTGGCGAGAATATCCTCGACGAGCAGGATGCGGGTGCGTGGCAGGATGCGTCTGGTCGGCGGCGGCACCGGATCCGCCGATCGGCGAAGGCGCTCGGGCGGAAGCACGATTGGCAGGTGTAGCCAGAACTCGTTACCCGAGGCATGTACTTCGTCCGCAGCACCGGAGACCGGTTCCGCCCACGGGTCGCAGCCGATATCGCCGCCCATCAGCGACACGATCTGAAAAGAGATTGCGAGACCCAGGCCGGAACCAGGGGACTCGTCGCCGCCTGGCTGGTCCAGGCGGGAGAATGGCCGGAACAGCCGCGCCCGGCTGTCGGCGTCAATTACCGGGCCGTGGTCGCGCACGGCGATGTGCAGCAGGGCGCCGCCGAAGAGGTCTTGCTCCTGCCGCGCCAGCACCGCCACGACGCCGGCCCGGCCGAATTTCACGGCGTTGGAGAGCAGGTTGATCAGCACCTGCCGGACGCGGAGGGGATCGGAGTACAGCTCGACCGGCAGATCGGGGGAGACGGAAAGCCGCAGCGTGATCCCCCGATCGGCCGCTTGCGAGGCGAACATCGAGACCACGCCATCGAGCAGGCCGCGGAGGTCGAATGTACTTGGCCGGAGGGAGAGCTGGCCGGACTCCATGCGCGACATCTCGAGAATGTCGCTGATCAACCCCTGCAGCGCGTCACCTGACCGCCGCGCCATCGACAGCAATGCCTGTTGCGGCGTGGTCAGACCGCCATCCGCGAGCAGCGCCAGCGTGCTCAGCAGTGCGCTCAGTGGTGAGCGGATCTCATGGCTGACGATGGCGGTGAAGCGGGACTTGGCCTCGTTCGCCGTCTCGGCGGCGCGGCGTGCCTCGCGGAGCGCGGTCTCGGCCTGCTTGCGCTCGGTCACGTCGCGGTAGAGCGTGACAAAGCCGCCGCCGGGCATGCGTTTGCGGCGGAGTTCGAGCGTGCGACCATCGGGGCGCGCCCGCTCGACGACCCCCGTGTTGTCGCTCAAGCGCAGGTTCGCCATGCGGCGGGCGACCTCCGCCTCGACGTCCACCGCGCCGAACTGCCCGGTCTCTGCCTGAGCGCGCAGGATGTCCTCCATCGGCAGGCCGACGGCGAGAATGTGCTCCGGCACGCCGGCGAGCGCCGGAAACAGGTCGTTCCATTCCACCAGGCGGAGCTGGGCGTCCACCATCGCCACGCCATCGGACATGCCGTTGAGCGTGGCTTCGAGCTGCGCGGTCTTGGCGTCGGCGAGCGACTTGGCGACTTCGAGCTGGGTATTGGCGGCAACCAGCACGTTCCGCTCATTGGCCAACAAGTCCCGCTGCTGGCGCGCCTTCTGGCCGCCGCGGATCAGGATCAGAGCCAGGACGGCGATGAGGGCGGTGATCGCACCGGCAAACACACGCGCCAGCGCCGCCCAGTCCTCGACGGGCGCCAGCGCGTCCTGCAGGTCGAGGCCGACGACCGCGTCGAGCGCGCGCCCGGGGATCTGCTGGAAGGCGTGGACCCGCTCCACATCGTCCGGCGCGGAAGGCCCGATCCAGGTGCCGTCAGGCGCCGCTTCGAGGGCAGAGAGCATGGGCGTGCCGGCAATCGACTCGTTGGCAGCGCCGGCGGGCGGTCCGGTGACCGCGCGCAGCCTTCCGTCCGACATCCCGACCAGCTCGGCGAGCGGGTGGTCGCCGAGGTCGGCTGCGGCGAAAATGCTGGTGATGGCCTCGACGCGCCAGTCGGTGACGATCAAGCCGGCGAGCGAGCCATCCGGATGGCGCATCAAGCGGGCCACCGTTATGTGCCATTGCCGCGTCACCGGATCGAAGACGGCCGGACCGACGAACGCCTGCCCGCCGCTGGCGCCGTGCTGCATGGCTGAGAGAATTTGGCCGGTGACACTCACATCAGGGCCGCCCGCGCCCGGGATCGTGGACTGGATGACGTGGCCGCGCTCGTCCAGCATCAGCGTGGCACCGCTGATGCCGCGCAGCGCCACTGCGCGGCTCTGCCAGGCCTGCAGATCGAAGTGGGCGGGGTCGGATTGCCACGCCCCGACCGCCATGCGCAGCGTCTGGTCGATGTCGAGGAGTTGGCGATTGAGCGCGCGTGCGACGTCTTTCGCCTGACTTTCCGCCTGGGCGGTGACGCGAGCCTCGGCCTGCGCGCGCTGGCGTGCGATGGCGTTCAGCGTGCCGGTCCAGATCAGCGCAATCAGGCCGGCGGCAGGTAGGAGGATCAGCGCCACGCTCAGCGGATGGCGGACCAGCTTATGCTGCATCGGTGCGCGGCCGCATCGGCATGGTCGGTTTGTCCGGTTGGCGGGCGAGCGGTGCCTCCGCGGCGTCTTTGCTCTTTCCCGCCGCCGATTTCCACGCTTCTTGCCGAAAAAAGCAAATCTCGGCCGGGGCGGCTCTCAGGACAACGGCGGACCTTGTCCGGGCCGCGGGTGGACGGGAATGTCCGCCCCCCTTCGGCCGGCGAATGCCGACCGCGTTTTCTATTCGGCCTCGCAGATGCGCCGGGAGATGTGCATGAAACGGACTGGCCGCCACTGGCCTTCAGGATCGTGTGCCTGGTCGAGACGTAGAGCGGCCACCCGCGCTGCAGAGCCGCGTTGAACGACGCCCACGCGAAGCCTTCTACGCTGTCCTTTGTGTTGGCATCGCCATCGCCGCACCACTGCCCTCATTGAACTCGTGCACGTCACGTATTTGGGTCGATCCGCCCGGCCAGCTGGTACCTGCGTGTAACCTCGCCCGGCCCTGGGATCGTCCTCTCGGTCGCACGATTGATGTCGTCGTTGGCATGGCGCCCCATCACGATCGGCTGGATCCGATGCGGCACCAGACGCGGCACGTTCTGCAGATGATTGGCTCAGAGAAGACCGTGCGCTCCAGGATGTCGTGGATGGTACCGTTCGGCCTACGATACATGCGCGTCAGGTTGAACGCGCGCACCCACGCTGCGTCCGCGGTGATCGTCGCGCATGTCACACCTGCGCCAAGCTCGGCGATGGCACGCGCCGCCGCCACCGTCACCTGCTCGTCGGTCCTGTCGTGGCGTTCGATGGCCAAACAGGTGGCCTGGCGCTGGTCATGAGGATTGCGGGCGGGCGGTCGTGCTGCCGATCTTGCCGGGCGCGCTCAGCGATGATTATTCGGTCATCCGAGGCGCCCGGATTGGCCGGGCATCTCCGAATGTCGGTTCAAAGCCGTTGCGCGGCCCCGGGAGAGGATTGGGGCGAGGACAGCCCCCCGCTTGTCCTTCGCGCAAGCCGATGCGACAAGGCGACGAATTGCGATTTTGTGGATAGTCCAACTCAGCCGAAACCAGCCGGCGCGCAGAGGTGCAAGCATGTCAGATCTGGAAATCGTTTGGACAAAGGTCGATGAAGCGCCGGCGCTCGCGACGTTCTCGCTGTTGCCGATCGTCGAAGCCTTCGTCGGAACAGCCGGCGTCACGATGAAGCTCAAGGACATTTCGCTGACCGGCCGCATCCTCGCCAATTTCCCCGAGAAACTGACGCAATCGCAACGGATCAACGACGAACTCGCCGAACTGGGCCAACTCGCGATGCGGCCCGAGGCCAACATCATCAAGCTGCCCAACATCTCGGCCTCGGTCCCGCAGCTCAAGGCCGCAATCAAGGAACTGCGGGAGAAGGGCTACGACGTGCCGGACTATCCGGACAACGCCACGACGGACGCCGAGAAGGATATCCGCTCGCGCTACGCCAAGGTGCTCGGCAGCGCCGTCAATCCTGTGTTGCGCGAGGGCAATTCCGACCGCCGTGCCGCCGGCGCCGTGAAGCAGTACGCGCGCAACAATCCGCACCGAATGGGCGCCTGGAGCGCGGACTCCAAGTCGCATGTGGCGTACATGTCGAGCGGCGATTTCTACGGCTCGGAAGTGTCCACCACCGTTGCGGCGCCGACCAATGCCCGCATCGAACTGGTTGGCACGGACGGCACCGTCACCGTGCTGAAGGCGAAGACGCCGCTGCAGGCCGGTGAGATCATCGACGCTGCGACGATGAGCCGCAAGGCGTTGCGCGCATTCCTGGCCGAGCAGATCGAGGCAGCGCAGAAGGACGGCGTGCTGTTCTCACTGCACCTGAAGGCGACCATGATGAAGGTCTCCGATCCCATCCTGTTCGGTCATGCCGTTGATGTGTTCTTCGCCGACGTGTTCAAAAAGCACGAGGCGACGCTGAAGCGTCTCGGCGTCAATCCCAACAACGGCGTGGGCGAACTGCTGGCGAAGATCGAGGCGCTGCCGGACGCCGAACGGGAAGCGATCAAGTCCGATATCGCGGCCACCTACGCGCACCGGCCCGGCCTCGCCATGGTCAATTCGGACCGGGGAATCACCAACCTGCACGTGTCGAGCGACGTGATCGTCGACGCTTCGATGCCGGCGATGATCCGCGAATCCGGGCGCATGTGGGGCGCCGACGGCAAGTTGCACGACGTCGACGCCGTGATCCCCGATCGTTGTTACGCGCGGATTTACCAGACCGTCATCGAGGATTGTAAGGCGCACGGCGCCTTCGACCCCCGCACGATGGGCGACGTGCCAAACGTGGGGCTGATGGCGCAGCAGGCCGAGGAATACGGATCGCACGACAAGACGTTCGAAGTTCCCGCAGCCGGCACAGTGCGCGTGGTCGCCGATGACGGCACGGTGCTGTTGGCGCGCCCTGTGGAGACCGGCGACATCTTCCGCATGTGCCAGGTCAAGGATGCGCCGATCCAGGACTGGGTCAGGCTCGGGGTGCGCCGGGCGCGCCTCACCAACACCCCGGCCGTATTCTGGCTCGACGCCCAACGAGCGCATGACGCCCAGGTGATCGCCAAGGTCGAGAAATACCTGAAGGAACAGGATACCTCAGGGCTCGACATCCGCATCCTGGCGCCGGTCGAGGCGATGAAATTCTCGCTCGCGCGCATCCGCAAGGGGCAGGACACGATCTCCATCACGGGCAACGTGCTGCGCGACTACCTCACCGATCTGTTCCCGATCATGGAGCTCGGTGCCTCGGCCAAGATGCTGTCGATCGTTCCGCTGTTGGCAGGCGGCGGCCTTTTTGAGACCGGCGCCGGCGGCT
>JASHQG010000673.1 GCA_030037665.1 Acetobacteraceae bacterium | reverse complement strand
CGCTCCCTTCTCGACGGCAGTGACGAATGCGAGCACATTGTTCATATTCGAACGAGAGAGGTACCCTTGCCTACTCGCATTGCCATGCCGTCCGGTGCCATGCGCAAAGAGCCGCTACAAGCGCGCTCACGGGCGACGACCGCCGCAATTCTTGATGCCGCGGCTCACATTCTGGGCGAGCGTGGCTGGGCCGGTCTCACAACCAACGCGGTCGCCGAGATTGCGGGCGTCAGCATCGGCTCGCTCTATCAGTATTTTCCGAACAAACTCGCGCTGATCGAAGCGGTGCGTCGACGCCATTTCGACGAGGTGTTGGCCGTGCTGTCAGCTGCTGTCGACGACCAGCGGTCACGGACAGACCGCATCGGTGCGCTCGCCGATGGGATGATTGCGGTCCATAGCCGATTCCCGGCGGCTCACCGAGTGCTGCTAGAGGAGAGTCCTCGTGCAGCGGTGTCCCGTAAAGCGCACGATTTCTTTGATAACGAATGTCAGAGACGCTATGAGGCGATCGTCAGGATGAATTCGCGTCGTGGGGCGGATCAATCTCTTGGCGCGCATGTCCTGGCAGGCGCCGTTGCCGGTGCCGTCCACCAAGCGGCACGACACGGAACGCTTCGCTCGCCGGCAGCGCGGCGCGAGATCGTCGCTCTGATCGAAGGGTATCTCTGAATCCGGCGATCGACGAACCCTCAACCACACGGATGTCCAGGATTTCCACTGTGAGAACCGGCGCCGCGCGCCTCGCATGCATGTCGCTCGTTTACAATGGTCCTTGCGGTCCGGCCGGAGTTGTGCAGATCGTCTCCGGCCGGCGTCGAGAGACCAGTGAGGGCGTGTCCCGGCATCCAACCTGCCGGAGACCAGCAGTTCCTCCGGTATCGGTACTTCCTTGCAACCACGCCGTCCCGACAGCGTGATCCTCTGGTGATTGCACCAGCGGGGCAGATCGCGTCGTGGCGTGCCATGTCAACGGTTTGTTTGAGCGCGGACTTTGCGGACTGTACCGGCTTACCGCCTCTGATGAAGCGGCATCGCGGCGTCGACCGGACATCGCTGTCACTCCCCGAGCGAAACTGGGTTCACCTGGTGCCATTGCGATGACGGCTTGGTGGAATACGTCCCAATGCGACATCGGCGGGAATGGAGGTTACAGTGACGTCGGATTGGGCACACTGATAGTGACGTAGTATCCGTCCGGATCTCGCAGCGACAACTCTGCCGTCCCAGTGCTCGGGTTCACATGTGGCTCTTCCGCGAGCTGTCTGACGAGCGCGCGCCCTTGGCAAAGCTGCATCAAAGTCGTCGACACGGAGGAACAAGAGAAGGCCGTTGCCGAGGCCACCCCGCTTCGCTCGCGCGGAGCCGCGGCCGTGGCGGCGGCGCTCGTCGACGGCGCTCCGAGTCCAAGCCCTGTTCGCAACAGGGCGTACAACAAAGGATGTGATCGGCGAAAAATTGCTATACTCAACATGCGCGTCGAGGAGGATATAGCCGAGAGCCATGGCCACACGCTATAGCGACTCGACAGTAGGCTGGACGGCGGACATGAGACTCATTGCGACAAATACGGCGGGAACCGAACAGCCTTGGGCCCGCATGCTGCCATTGGGTGGTCGAACAGGACGCAATTTGCGACAGAGCGTCATGTCACATAGGCCGACGGTAGCACAATGAAAACGACCTGACCTTGCAGTCGGCGCAAGATCTGACGGAACCTAATCGTGCGGGCTTCGGCCCCGCCGCCGCGAATCCCGAGGGGCGCGCTTTCGTACGGGAATTGCGGTTGGCCGTTCGGGAAGTGATGGACAGCCATGGCGCCGCGGCGGCATTGTTCAACGCTTCATGAGGCGATCATCGCGACCATCACCGCTCAAACCTCGCAAGGCGCCCAGCCAGCCGCGCGCCGCGGAAACAGTGGCCTCGATCATTGAGGCGGCGGCGCAGGTGCTCGAGTCGGCTGGCCTGGAGGGGTTCAACACGAATGCCGTTGCGCGACGCGCCGGGGTGAGCATTGGGTCGCTCTATCAATACTTTCCTGGCAAAGATGCGCTGACAATCGCGCTGATGCGTCGCGAGGCAAGACTCTTCTACGAGGACGCGTCGAAGGGGCTGGACCAGCCGACCGGCGAAGCCGCCATGGACTATCTGATCCGCGCCGCCGTTCGCCAGCAACTACGTCGGCCAGCGCTGGCCCGCCTCCTCGATGTCGAGGAAAGCCGTCCGGCACTCCGCCGCGAGGCTTCCGGTCCCGATACTTTTCAGACTTTGCTTGCCACCATTATGGGTCGCGATGACATGCCACGGCAGAAGCGTCCCAACCTGGTGGTGGGTGACGTGATCGCAATCATCCGAGGCATGGTGGATGCCGCGGGGGAGCGCGGCGAGAAAGATGTCAAGGATCTCGGCCGCCGCGTCCGGGCGGCCGTCTTCGGGTATCTTTCGGTGAGCGCCGGTTGCGACTGACAGGTGCGGCGAGCGGTGCCAAAAGCGAGCAAGCCGTAGCGAGCGAGATGCAGGCCACCAGCAGATCGCAAGGT
>JASHQG010000672.1 GCA_030037665.1 Acetobacteraceae bacterium | reverse complement strand
TGACGGGCATTGCAGTATTCGCCATGTTCCTGGCTGGAATGGGCTCCATGCGAGGCATGCAAGCGCATCTCCTGGCACAGCCAGACCTCAGTATTGAGTTCGTCCTACTTGCGTATGTCATGTTGTTCAGCGCGGAATTGATTGGCACGTTCTTGTTCTGGCGTGCAGAACGCAGCACTGCACTCACCGCTGGCTTAATCAGCGGAACACGTACCATCACGCTGGCTTGGGTGATATTGGGCAAGAACGTACTTCCGCTTGCCGATCTGTTTCTTGCGACCAGCATGGTTGCAAAATACACAGCTCCGGGGCTGACAAAGTGGCTCCTGGCGCGTCTACTCGCCGAGAAACCAGCTGCCATGGAAATCTCGGCCGCGTATGACAGGTAGATCCGGCCTTGGTAACGAGTATCGCCGCATGCAGCGAGATTTTGACCGGTTGCAGCGGCGACACTCTTCTCACACCGCTTCAGCATGTCCCGACGCTGGAGCCGCGCGGGCGCCGGAGTGCATCCGGTCTGGATAGAAAGCGAAGTCCAGGTTGGTGGCGCGGCCGGAGTCTGGCAACATTCTCCACATGTTCCCGGATGGTTTCCAAACGCGACGCCTTCTCCTCCGCCCTATTCGCATGGCCGATGTGCGGCCCATCTACGACGGCTATGCCCAGGACCCCGAGGTCAGTCGCTATCTCATCTGGCGGCCCCATCAGTCGGTGGGGCAGACCGAGGCTTACGTGAAAGCGTCCTTGGCAGCGACGACCTATCGGACGTACGCCTTGGTCCAACTGGCGGACGGCGAAGTCATTGGCGCGTTTGACCTACGGCAAACGAGCCCCACATGCCTGGGCTACGGCTATCTGCTGGCCCGGGCTTTCTGGGGACACGGTCTCATGACGGAGGCGCTGACCGAGGTCGTCGACTGGGCCCTTCGGCAACCGCCGATCTGGCGAATTGGCGATGTCTGCGATGTCGAGAATGTCGCCTCCGCGCGGGTGATGGAAAGGGCCGGCCTGAAGTGCGAAGGCATCTTGCGGCGCTGGGCGGTTCACCCGAACCTCGACGAGGCGCCCAGGGACTGCTTCAGCTATGCGAAGGTCCGGTGAGGGCTGGGGAAGGCTGCCTTCCTGCCGCGGCACATACGTCCCGGTCTGCTTCAGCAGAGGCCATGACGCGGCCCACCGCTTGGTCCGTAGGCGCAGCTCGCAGATGTGGCGTTTCGCCCGGGCAAAATGCGGGGCCGGCCGCAGGACCAGGCCGAGGAGGTCGCCCACGCCGAACGGCGCGGCGACTTCGCGGGCATCCTCATCAGTCCGCCTTACTGCGTGAATTCGGCGAGCCGAGTCACGGCGATGGCGTGGAGCGCGAGCACAGACGAATCGTCGCGCAATGCGGCCCAATCGAGCCGGCTCAGGACGTCACCCGCCGAGTGCGCGCCGCCGTGGCAGTGAACGAGTCGATCTGAATCGCGTCACACTTGTAACTCTCACGGTTGCCGGCCGGTGACCAAATCTGTCGCACGCCCGAACGACGACACCAGGAGATGGTCATGACCAAGGACAAGACAACCGAGAGCAGGCAAAATTATACCACTTCCTTCACCGTCGAACAGTCACCGGAAGAGGTGTTCTCGGCGGTTAATGACGTACGCGGATGGTGGTCGGGCGAAATCGACGGCCGCACCGACCAGCTCGGCGCGGAATTCACCTATCGCTACGAGGACCTCCACCGTACGACCCAGAAAATCACCGAGCTCGTGCCGAATAAGAAGGTCGTCTGGCACATAGGTGACTCCAAGATCAGCTTCGTCAAAGACGAGAACGAATGGACCGGCACGAACGTTGTTTTCGAGATTGCAGTAAATGGCGACCAGACCGAACTGCGGTTCACCCATGTCGGCCTGGTCCCCGCGATCGAATGCTATGGCAAGTGCGCCGGCGCGTGGGGCTATTACATCAATGAAAGTCTACGCCGCCTGATCGAGACGGGCAAAGGCGATCCCAATCAGAAAGAAGGCTGAGCAACCGTGATGGATGCGCCGCGTCGTGCCCGGTGCGCGTCCTCGCGTTGAACTGCTTGCCAGCGGCGAGGCTTTCACCAACTCTGGTGGGAAGTCCCCACCGCTGTGAAGGCCCGCTCGCAATGGCCGGCGAGGGCAGCCACGGTCTCTCGCTGGTCGCCTTCGTTGACTTCGATGACGAAATCGACGTCGGGCAACGCCGGAAGCCCGGCAACTCGGCCAAGAGCTTGTCACCCAGGCGTGATTGCATGCATGGGCACGGGCATTACAGTGATCCCCGCAATCGCAATCGCGCGGACCCCGGCCGGGCTGGAAGTCGTTCAGGCGATATGCCGGTCACGTTGCATGGACCGTCGGAATCGCTCGCGCCGGCAACCGGTCTCGAATTCTCGCTGCCGCATGAGCCGCTGGCAACGCGCGAATCGAGGACCGACGCGTGCAATCTGACCGATCTGGCCACCGGAGCGCTCACGTGATAATCAGCGCTGACAGCCTTAGACGTCGTACTTCGCAGCTCGCGTCGCTTCAAAGCGGACGTTTCGCTTTTGCGGTATCAGCCGTTCTGGACCATCCTGTGGGCAACCTGACCATCTCTATCCGACACCCCGACGAGGTTGCCACACCACCATGAACACCCTGACCGGAGGACACACCCCGTGACCAAATATCTGCACACCATGATCCGCGTCAGTTCGCTGGAGGAGACGATCGCCTTCTTCGAGGTACTCGGCCTGCGCGAGATCCGCCGCCGTCCGGACGAGAAAGGCCGCTACACCAACGTGTTCCTCGCCGCCCCCGGTGACGAGGCGGCTGCCGTGGAACTCACCTACAATTGGGATCCTGAGCCCTACGCCGGCGGCCGCAATTTCGGCCACCTCGCGTACGCCGTCGACAATATCTACGACACATGCAGCGCCTTTGTCGCCCACGGCGTGACGATTAACCGCCCGCCGCGTGACGGTCGCATGGCCTTTATCCGCACGCCGGACGGCATCTCCATCGAGCTGCTGCAGGCCGGCGAAGCGCTACCGCCTGCCGAACCCTGGACCAGCATGGCCAACACCGGTGCATGGTAGCGCTCGAGGCCGTATGCATGGATTGGATCATGACGCTGCTGGCGTGAGCGAAAGACCGCGGGCACGCCCTGAACCGGCCCATGAGCTCTTCCGCCGGACCAATGTTGCTGGCTTCACACGCACTGGCGATGCACCAATGTGGCGGGCCTAGTCTGAAGGACGCCTGCGAGACGTTCATGAAGGAAAACAACATACGGCGGCGTTACGCG
>JASHQG010000671.1 GCA_030037665.1 Acetobacteraceae bacterium | reverse complement strand
GCGTGCCCAGTCGAGCGCCTTCCGGAAGTGATCCCCGGCCGCCGCCATGGCACCTTGTGCTTCTTGCATCAGGAGAAGTTCACCTTTGATGCGCAGCAACTCGGCCATCAGCCAGAATTGCTGGGTGTGCACGGATTGCTCGATCGCTTCCGTGATCGCCGTAAGCCCGTCCGCGACTTGCCCGGCGTGGCCCAAGGCTTCTGCCATCAGGAAGATGACGAACCGTATCATGGGCTTGGCGTTGCCGAGGTCGTCAAAGCCGGCGCGCATCAACCGCAACCCGGTGACGACATCCCCTCGCCTGATGCTGACCGTTCCCTGAAAGCAGGTGCCGAAGGCACGCCACTGCCCCAGCCCATGCCTTGTCGCATGAGCGAACAGCATCCCGAGGTGATGCTCCATCGCGGCCAGATCGCCCACAAACAGCGCAATCGGACACGCACCCACGGCCAGAACGTAACAAAGCGAGTTTGCATGCCCGGTCGCCAACGCGTCCGCAACGTTGGTTTCAGCAACGCGGACTGCCTGATCGGGAAATCCCTGCAGCCAAAGGATCCGCGCAAGGACGACACGCGCCGCCATCCGCACGTCGACCTGAAAATGAATGATGTGCGACCTGCGATCCGACGTTACATAATCAGCGATCACACGTTCCAGGTGGTGCCGCGCCCCGACTTGGTCACCCAGATGATGCTTCGAAACACCGGTCATTCGCTCGGCGATCAATCGATCGTTCAGGTCACGATGATCCGCAGCCAGAGCGGCGGACCGTTGCGCCAGTGCCATAGCCTGGCGAGGGCGATCGTTGAAGGTATGAAAGTACCACAGACCCCAGAGCGATCGCAGCTGGTAGTCGGCATCGTCAAGGCTCTCCGCGATCTCGTGTGCCCTCGTGCAGGCCGCACCAATCTCGGCGTCGGCAGCACCTTTGGTATGCATCAGGGAAGCGCCGAGTGCCAAACGGAGCTTCATTTCCTGGCGCGGGTCCCAGCTCGCCCCCTTCTCAAGCCTGGAGAGCGCTTGCGCGGCGCGGGCGCGACATTCGTCCAGCAGCGTCAGGTGCAGCCACAGTGGCACCGCGGCGGCGGCCAGCGCCACGCCGATTGAATCATCCCCGTCTGGCGAAAATGCCCAGTCGAGCGCGGCACGCAGGTCGTCGATCCATCGCCTGCAATCTGCCAGCCACTCATCGGTGGGTAGCGTCTCGCATTCGACTTCGGCGTGCTCGAAAAGATGGCGATAATATTCCGCGTGGCGGCGCTCGACCGCTTGCCGCTCGCTGCTTTCGACGAGTTTCATAAGCGCGTAGCCGCGCGTCGTATCGAGCAAACGGTAGCGCGCCGTGGTGCGGCCGGTGTCAACGGAGACGAGCGACTTCGCTGCGAGACCGAGAAGCACTTCGACGGCGAGTGCCGACGAGATGTCGGGACTGGCTACGACTGCACACGCCGCGTTCAGACTGAAGTGCCCCGCAAACACCGCCAGGCGGCGCAAGACCACGCGTTCCGGTTCGCCCAGCAACTCGTAGCTCCAGTCGAGGGTCGCCCGCAGGGTCTGGTGCCGCGGCAATGCCGTCCGTCGCCCGCCGGTCAGCAGCTGAAAGCGATCATCAAGGCGGGCGGCCAGCTCACCGATATCGAGCGTCGGGACGCGAGTTGCGGCCAGTTCGATCGCCAGCGGAAGGCCATCCAGCCTCCGGCAGATTCCCGCAACCACCGCTGCAGTATGCCGATCGTTGGGGACGCGTGCCCCGCTCTCGCACGATCGGGCCATGAAGAGTTGAACTGCGCTGTGCCGCCAGGGGTCCTCGTCCTCCGGAGTAGGGACGGCGAGTGGCGACAGCGGGTAGATCCGCTCCCCCTCAGCCCGGAGCGGCTCGCGGCTCGTCGCGATGATGCGGACGAATGAGGTGGCTCGCAGCGTCGCCTCGACAATAGCGGTTGCGGCGGCAATCATATGTTCACACGTGTCGAGCACCAACAACATCCGCCGATTGGCGAGAGCATACGCCACCCGCTGCGCCGACACCTCGCCGGTGGTGACCTCCAATCCGACTGCTGTGGCAACGGCAGTGGGAACCAGGCCATGGTCGGCGAGTGGTGAGAGCTCGACCAGCCATACGCCGTCGGCAAACTGCGGCAGCAGCTGGTGTGCAACTGCGAGGGCCAGGCGTGTTTTTCCAATCCCGCCGGCGCCGGTCAGGGTGACCAGCCGCCGCGTCGCGACGAGAGCCACGATTTCGTGCAGTTCTTGGTCCCGACCGATCAGTTCGGAAACCGGCTCCGGCAGGTTCGTTGGCGGCGGAACCGCTCCCGGCTCCGTCGCAGCCGTGCCCTCTCGGCAGCGCTCCTCCGGGCTTGTCGACAGGGCGCGGATCTCACCGGTGAACTGGTAACCGCGTCCGGCGACCGTGCGGATCAACCCACGCTCCGTCCCGAGGGCGGCGCGCAACGCCGAGATCTGGGTCTGCAGGCTGTTCTCTTCGACGATTTGGGCGGGCCAGACGCGCGCGATCAGCGCGTCCTTGCTGAGGACCGCGCCAGCCGCCTCGATCAGTGCCATCAGCACGTCGAAACTACGGTCGCCGAGCTTGACCGGCTGGCCATCGGCCAACAGTTCGCGGCGGTGCGGCAGCACCCGGAACCGGCCGAATGCGATGCCCGCTGGTGGCTCGAGGCCGACCGCCGCGGCGACAGCACTCGGAACGAGGTCAGCGTCGGAGAGCGGTGCCAGCTCGGCGAGCCAGGCCCCATCAGCAAATTGCGGCAACAGCCGATGTGCCACTGCGAGAGCCAGGCGTGTTTTGCCGATCCCACCGGGGCCGGCCAGCGTGACCAGCCGACGCATCGCGGCAAGATCGGCGATTTCGCGCAATTGGTCATCCCGGCCGATCAGCTCGGATGCCGGCTCATGCAGGTTCGTTGCCGGCAGAACCGCTCCGGACTTCGTCGCAGCCACGCCCGCGCCGGGGCGCTTCTCCGGGTTCGTCGGTAGGACGCGGATGTCGCCGGTGAACTGGTAACCGCGTCCAGAGACCGTGCGGATCAGCGAGCGCTCAGCCCCGAACGCTGCGCGCAACGCCGAGATGTGGGTTTGCAGGTTATTCACTTCGACGATCTGGCCGGGCCAGACCCGCGCCATCAACGCGTCCTTGCTGACGACAGCGCCGCGCGCCTCGATCAGCGCCAGCAGCAGGTCGAAGGTGCGCCCGCCGAGCTTGACCGGCTGGCCATCGGCCAGCAGTTCGCGGCGGTGCGGCAGCACCCGGAACCGACCGAATGCGACGCCTACCGATGGTTGAACGGCGGGATCCATCGGAGATTACCATACAGGAAAATTCAGTTTTTTGCGATTGGGCGTTTTCGGCGCGCCCACGGTGGTATCTCGAAGTCCGCAACCCGCGACATCATCCATTGGCTACAACGCTAGGTTGGGCCCTGGATATCCACCACCGCGTTCAACCCGTTGCAGACCTGTCTGTCGGCGGCATATGGCCAAGTTCCTTGGATCGCCTGTGCTACCAGGGGGAACGCCATTGTGGGCGCGTCAGCAAATTTGCGGTTCTTGCAGGGATCGCCGACACGCGTGGCCCCGCCGGCGCCGCATTGATCTTTTCCCAGAAGTATTGCGTCGCGGCAGAAGACTTAGCAGGCGTGGTCGCCTAAGTGTCGAGTGCGGCGAGGCCGGAGTATCAGGTGCCAACAACCAGTCGTGTGGGAGCCCTCCTGCAGATGTACACGAAATTGCCAGCAGAATCTGCTGATTGTTCTTTTCTCATCCAGCCTTGGGGCGGGTAAAGCCAGATTTCGTCTTACCGATACGAAGACGAACGTGCGCTCTGGAAGAAACAAATTCGGCATGACTAACTTGCAGGCGATCCTGCTGAACACAACGTCACGCCAGACCCGACGACTTAAGAGGTCGCGATGGCCTCGGTAAGCATTCTCAGCTCTGGCTCCCATCCCGCGCTCGGCCCGCTCGGCGTCATCGACCATGCCAACCTCGCTTTGCGGCCCTCCACGGATGACCAACGTCGTCGGATGAAAGGAGACAACAGAGATGGCAATGGCGTTGGCTGGCATTGCAACTCCCGACAGCAAACTGGCGCGGGAAGTCACCGAACTGGTGTGGGACACCGGGTCTCCGTTGCTGTTTCACCATTCCGCCCGCGTGTACTTCTTCGCCAACTTGGCCGGCAAGCGTCGCGGCCTCAGCGTCGATAGTGATCTGCTCTATACGGCCGCGATGTTTCACGACATGGGCGTCACGCACCAGCATTGCAGCACCGAGCAATGCTTCGAGGTCAATGGCGCGAACGCCGCTCGCGACTTTCTGCGGCGCCACGGCGTCGCGCAATACGATCTCGAGACGGTCTGGACCGCCATCGCCCTGCAGAGCACACCCGGAATTGCACAGCACATGCACCCGGTCATTGCATTGCTGGCGACGGGCGTCGATATGGACGTGCGGGGATTCGATTATCCCGGATACAGCGATGACGAGCGCGAGGCCATCGCGCGCGCGCATCCGCCCAGCGAGCACTTCAAGCACAAGCCTCAGACGTCATGCGGAGAGGTGAAGCTCGACATGCTCGCGGACAAGGACGCTCCCTTCCGGCCGCTCAACTTCAGAGGAGGGCTTGCGCCCTGGCAGTTGCGTGTTGCCAAAGAACTGATCGACAGCCGCCTCGATGGTGATCTCACCCTAACCGACCTCGCGGCGGCATGCCGTCTTTCCGTGAGCCATTTTTCCAGGGCATTTACGCGAACCACGGGCACCTCTCCGCATAGATGGCTAATGCAATGTCGTCTGGAGCGCGCAAAAGCATTGATGTTACGAACGGATTCCTCCATCGTCGATATCGCGCTTCTATGTGGATTCGCCGATCAGGGTCACCTTACCAGGTCATTTAGCAGAGCCTT
>JASHQG010000670.1 GCA_030037665.1 Acetobacteraceae bacterium | reverse complement strand
CGCGGCCCGCCAACTCATCGACCGCAGCGGGATCAAGCGGCATCGAGACGCACTCCGTCTGGATCGTAAAACGTAGACGACGTCACCGTGGCGATCACAGGCCGGCCTGCAGTGGTCACGTGGAGCCTCTCTCCGGTACGGCTGCGTCCGCCGGCAATCATGGCAAGTGCAATCGTCCGACCGAGAATCGCGCTGCGATAGGATGAGGTCACATGGCCGAGCGGCCTCACATGCTTCGTCTGGTTCGGATCGGCGAGGACCTGTGCGCCCTCTTCGAGCAGGCACTGCGGTTCTTCGGTGATCAGACCGACGAGCTGCTTGCGGGTGGCCGACAGCATCGATGCGCGGGCCAGCGAACGCTTGCCCACGAAATCCGGTTTTCCTTTGCCGATCGCCCAACTCAGGCCGACATCGTCAGGCACCGTGGTGCCGTCGGTTTCCTGACCAACGACGATATAGCCCTTTTCGGCGCGCAGGACATGCATGGTCTCAGTACCGTAGGGCGTGATGCCATGAGGTTTGCCGGCTTCGAAAATCGTTTCCCACACCGATCTTCCGTGGTCGGCGGGAACATTCACTTCGAAACCGAGCTCGCCCGTGAAGCTGACGCGGAACAGCCTTGTCGGCACTCCCCGGATATGGCCCTCCACCACACCCATGTGCGGCAAGGCCTTGGTGGAGAGATCGATATCGTCGATCAATCCTTCCAGCACGCGGCGCGCCCGAGGCCCTTGCAGGGCGATGACCGCCCACTGCTCGGTGATGGACGTCAGCCAGACATCGAGATCCGGCCATTCGGTTTGGAGGTAGTCCTCCATTATCGCCAGCACACGTGCCGCGCCGTCCGTCGTCGTGGTGACATGGAACCGGTCCTGCGCCAGCCGGCCGACCACACCGTCGTCAGTGATAAATCCGTCCTCCCGCAGCATCAGCCCATAACGGCATCGCCCGACACGGAGTTTGGTCCACGCGTTGACGTACATGCGATCCATGAAGGTTGCGGCATCCGGTCCCACAACCTCGATCTTGCCGAGTGTGGAGCCATCGAAGATCCCGACCCCTTCTCGCACGGCCCGGCATTCGCGCGCGACCGCCGCCGCCGCCCCTTCGCCGGCACGGGGGAAGTAGTGGGCCCGCTTCCATTGGCCCACATCCTCAAACACCGCCCCATGCTCCGCTGCCCAACCGTGGATCGGCGTTTCGCGCGCCGGGTCAAACAGGTCGTGCCGCGCCAATCCGGCAAAAGTCCCAAACGTAACTGGCGTATAGGGCATCCGGAACGTGGTCAGCCCGATTTGCGGAACCGGCTTACGCAATGCCTCTGAGACGATACCGAGGGCGTTCATGCTGGACGTCTTCCCCTGGTCGGTCGCCATACCCGTCGTGGTGTAGCGCTTCACATGCTCGATGGATTGAAAGCCTTCGCGCGTTGCCAGCACGAGATCCTTCGCCATCACGTCATTCTGGAAATCGACGAACGCCTTAACGCGAGCCGGATCGCGACCATGGGGAAGCGCACTGAGCAGCCCACCGTTACCGAACGCAGGGGCTTTGCAGGTGAAGCCTCGCGCCGATACGCCTCCATGGCCGGCCGCGCGCGCAGCGGCTTCGCCTGCAGCCGCCCCATCGGCTAAGGCAGCAGCCAGCCCGAGGACGCCCCGACATCCGCCGGCCGAACGCTCCTGTTCGACCGATAGTCCCGGGACATAGGCTGCCAGTTCTCCGTCGAAGCGCAGCTTGCCGCGAGATTGTGAAAAGAGATGCACACTCGGCGTAAAACCGCCCGACATCAGCACCAGGTCGCAGGTCACCATTTGCGCCGGGCCAACGCTGCCACCCCGTATCTCAGCGAGCTGCGCACCTGCGACGCGGAGTCGCCCTTTCGTGCCAATGATCGTGGTGCCCGGGCGCACCGGCAGCCCCGCGGCGAGGGCCGCATCCGGCCAATGGCCCTCGGCGTTGGCGCGCACATCGGCGATTGCAGCGATCGTCACGCCGGCGCGGTGCAGTTCGAGCGCCGCTCGATAAGCCGCATCATGTGCCGTCACGATGACCGCACGATGGCCGCACTTTGCTCCGTAGCGATTGAGGTAAATGCGGGCCGCGTCGGCCAGCATCACCCCCGGTCGGTCATTTTCCGGGAATACCAGCGGTCGCTCTATTGCGCCGGTTGCCAGCACCACCTGCTTTGCCCGTACCTGCCACATCCGCTCGCGCGGCAGCAGCGGATCGGGTTCCGCCAGGTGGTCGGTCACGCGCTCAGCCAGCGCGATCATGTTGTGGGCGAAGTAGCCAAACGCGGTGGTGCGCGATAATAAAATGACATCCGGATGGCTGGCCAGTGTGGCGATCGTAGCTGCGAGCCACCGATCCGCTGGCTTGCCCTCGATCTCCGAGTCGGTATCGGCAAGCAGCGAACCACCGAACTCTGCCTGCTCATCGCAGAGGATCACACGTGCGCCCGCATCCGCGGCGGTTAGCGCGGCGGCAAGTCCGGCCGGACCGGCACCCGCCACCAGCACGTCGCAATGGGCGTAGCGGCTCAGATATCGATCAGGATCGGGCAGAGTGGGCGCGCGCCCAAGCCCTGCCGCGGCTCGAATCCGCGGCTCATAGAAGCGGTCCCAGGCTTTCCGGGGCCACATGAAAGTCTTGTAGTAGAAGCCGGC
>JASHQG010000669.1 GCA_030037665.1 Acetobacteraceae bacterium | reverse complement strand
TGGAACCTTGGTTTGGTCTGGTCTCTGCCGATCAGTGGCCGTGCCTTCTTTCTCGGTTCCGCATCAAGCCGTCGAGCGGTCGACGTCGGTGACCAGCGGAATCTCGCTGCGGCCGGCGCTCGACCCTCTTCGGCGGACGCGCTCCGGCTCGCGAGCACCGCGTGGCTCGACGGCTGGACGGTGGGCGCAGCCCCGTCGCCCGTGACACGCCCACGGACCAAGGCCGCCCTGGCACCGGACGCGACACCATGACAATCGCCTGGCACCGTGCCGGAGAGATATTCGACATGAAACGAAGTTTGCCGTGGCTGATCCCCAGCTTGCTTGTGGCGGGCTGGCAACTTGCGGCCATGGCGGGATTGTTGTCGGCGCAGGTGCTGCCCGCACCGATGGAGGTGGCGGACGCCGGCTGGAATCTGGCCCGTTCCGGCACCCTATGGACCAACATAGAGATCAGCACCTGGCGCGCCATGCTCGGTTTCGTCATTGGCGGTGGCATCGGCTTTGCGTTCGGCATCATGAACGGGCTGTCTTCCGTCAGCGAGACCTTGACCGACAGCACGCTGCAAATGCTTCGTAACATCCCGCATTTGGCGCTGATTCCGCTGGTGATCCTGTGGTTCGGCATCGGCGAGGAAGCGAAAGTCTTCCTCGTGGCGCTCGGCGTGTTCTTCCCGATCTACGTCAACACCCAGCACGGCGTGCGTTCGGTGGATCCGCACCTCTTGGAGATGGGTCGCGCTTACGGGATGTCAGGCGCCGCCTTGTTCTGGCAGGTCGTTCTGCCGGGTGCGCTGGCGTCGATCTTCGTTGGATTGCGCTACGGTCTTGGCATCATGTGGCTCACGCTGATTGTCGCGGAAACCATCGCCGCAACATCCGGCATTGGCTACATGGCGATGAACGCCCGCGAGTTCATGCAAGTAGACGTCGTGGTGTTCTCGATCCTGGTTTACGCGGTGCTCGGTAAGCTGGCCGACAGCATCGCACGATTACTGGAGCGTACCGCGCTCAAGTGGAACCCCACCTACGCAAAGGCGTGAATCGATGGCCACGACAGTCTTCGACGCGTCTGCCCAAGCCATGCCGCCTTTCACGGCCCGCGGCGCCACCGTGACCCTGCGCGGCGTCTCGAAGGCATTCGGCACGCACCATGTACTGCACGGCATCGACCTGGACATTCCGCCCAGGGAGTTCGTTGCCGTCGTCGGGCGCAGTGGCTGCGGCAAGTCCACGTTGCTGCGGTTGCTGGCGGGCCTGGACGAACCGACGGCTGGCAGCATCGCGATCGGCGAGCGTCGCGAAGATCGCAACCGCGCGGTGCGACTGATGTTCCAGGAGCCGCGGCTGTTGCCCTGGCAGCGCGTTGCCGCCAATGTCTCGGTCGGTCTCCGACACGCACAGACCCGGCGTGAACGCCGCACCCTGGCCGAGGACGCTCTGCTCCAGGTCGGTCTTGCGGGCCGCGAGCGACACTGGCCGCTGGTGCTCTCCGGCGGCCAGAAGCAGCGTGTCGCCCTGGCACGCGCATTGGTCAGTGACCCGGGTCTGCTTTTGCTCGATGAACCGCTGGGGGCACTCGACGCGCTGACCCGCATCGAAATGCAGGACCTGATCGAAAGCGTTTGGCTGGACAAGAGCTTCACGGCGATCATGGTGACGCACGACGTGGGCGAGGCGGTTGCCCTCGCTGACAGGATCCTGCTGCTGGAACAAGGTCGGATTGCGCTCGATATCGAGGTCGATCTGCCGCGCCCGCGTCACCGTGGCGATGCCGCGGCAGCCGACATCGAAGGCCGCGTTCTGGATCGTCTGCTCCGGCGACAGCGCGGCTGATGTCACCTCCCCAACCGGAGCATCGACGATGGTCCCGTTTGGCATGACGCGCCGGTCCGTGACTGGGGGAGGGTTCCCAGCGGTCGCCGCAATCCGGCCAGCGGCACGGGCGGATCGGACGCCGCTGAATGTTCGTACGACCCTACCCGCGAACTGTATCGTGGGATCGACCCCGCTTTCGTCGCCACCTGGCGGGAAGAATGCCGCCGGTCGAGGCTGCCGGGGGCCTCGCCGGACGAACGGCCGGGTGGAAACGGGCGGACCATTGCACCAATCACTTGCTGACATAAAGATATGCTTATGTCTCTTGACAACGACGTCGGGAGGTGGCCCACTGGCGGGGTCGAGGTTCTCCACGTCGACTCCGTCGTGGAGCTAAGAGGGAAGCCGGTATGAGGCCGGCGCTGCCCCCGCAACTGTGAGCGGCGAGCGGCAGTCTACCAGTGCCACTGGGGGTACGCCCCTGGGAAGGCCGGACTGCCACGCTGACCCGCGAGCCAGGAGACCTGCCCCGACACATAACGTCCTCCGGCGGGGTGTCCGGGCGGTCGCTCGTGCGAACGCGCTGTGCCCAGCCGCGCTTTCCTGCTCGTGCGCCTGTCCTCAGCCCAGCCACAACATCGGGTGAGAGGCTGCCATGACCGTTTCCGTCGCCACCCTCGGCTTCCCGCGCATCGGCCCTCGGCGTGAGCTGAAGACCGCGCTGGAAAGTTATTGGTCGGGGAAATCCGACGCCGATGCGCTGTTGGTCGTCGCTGCCGACCTGCGGGCCAAGGCATGGGGCCGCCAGCGTGAGCTTGGCGCCGACATCGTGCCCTCGAACGATTTCTCGCTCTACGACCACGTGCTCGACAATAGCGCGATGGTTGGCGCCATCCCGGCGATCTACGGTTGGAGGGACGGCTCGGTCAGCCTGGACACTTACTTCGCGATGGCCCGCGGCATGCCGGGCGGGGCCGCGCATGAAGGCTGCGCGCATCATCACGGCCATCGGCATGAGGGCGTCCCGGCCGCCGAGATGACCAAGTGGTTCGACACGAATTACCACTATCTCGTGCCGGAATTCGCTGAGGGCCAGCGTTTTGCGCTCTCCTCGACGAAGGCCGTGGACGAGTTCCTCGAAGCAAAGAGCCAAGGTATTACCACCCGCCCCGTGCTGCTCGGGCCGGTGACCTTTCTCAAGCTCGGCAAGACGCGCAGCGAAGGCTTCGACCCACGCAGCCTGCTGGGCGCGCTGCTTCCGGTCTATGCGGAGGTATTTAGGCGCCTGGCCGCGGCCGGTGCGGCCTGGGTGCAGATCGACGAGCCCTGCCTCGTGCTGGATCTCGACGAGCAGGACCGCACGGCACTGCGTGAGGCCTATGGGGCGCTCGCTGCGGCCGCGCCGGGGCTGCGGCTGATGCTCACCACCTATTTCGGTGGGCTCGGCGACAATCTCGCCACCGCACTGTCGCTACCGGTGCACGGGCTGCATGTCGATCTCGTGCGCGCGCCGGAGCAGCTCGGCGCCATCGTCGCCAGCGCCCGGCCCGACCTCGTGCTCTCGTTTGGTGTCATCGATGGCCGCAACATCTGGAAAGCCGACCTCGCGGCCATCCTCGACCGCGTGGAACCGGTCGTCGCGACGGGGCGGGAGGTGATTCTCGCTCCCTCCTGCTCGCTGCTGCACACGCCGATCGACGTTGCGCGCGAGACGCATCTCGATCCTGAGATCAGGACCTGGCTTGCATTCGCCGTGCAAAAGATTGCTGAACTGGCGGTGCTGGCCAAGGCGTTGAACGAAGGACGCGACGCAGTGCGGGCGACGCTGCGCGCGGCCTCCGACGCGGTTGGCTCACGTCGCACCTCCCCGCGCATCAACAACCCCGCAGTCGAGGCGCGGCTGCGGGCAGCGGACGAATCCCTGGCGCATCGCGCATCTACGCTGGCCGTCCGGCGCAAGCTGCAGCAGAGGAAGCTCGGGCTTCCCGACTACCCGACCACGACGATCGGCTCCTTCCCGCAGACGCCGGAGGTGCGCAAGGC
>JASHQG010000668.1 GCA_030037665.1 Acetobacteraceae bacterium | reverse complement strand
GGCATCATCTCGATGGCGTGGCAAGGGCACTGGTCGAAGCACACCGCACAGCCCGTGCATTTGTCATAGTCGTAACGATAACGCTGGCCGGGTCCGAGCTTGATGATCGCCGCCTCAGGACAGGCTGCATAGCAGTTGTCGCATTCGAAGCAATTGCCGCAGGAGAGGCAGCGCTTTCCTTCGTAGACCGCCTCTTTTTCCGTGAGCCCCGCCACGACTTCCTCAAAGCCGCTGACGCGGGCTGCGAGAGCGATGCTTTTCTCCGGATTCGGATCGGCGTCGCTGTAGATCGGCAGATGCAGCATGTCGAAGGACACCAGCGGGTGTTTCGCGGCCGGCTCGTGCTGCTCGCCCCGCAGCCAGGCGTCGATTTGCCGCGCCGCCCGCTTGCCTTGGCCGACGGAGACGGTGACCGATTTCTCGCCCGGCACCATGTCCCCGCCCGCGAAAATTCCGGGATGGCCGGTCATCATATCCGGTCCCACCAGCACCGAGCCATCGGACGCGAAGCTGATACCCGGCACCTTGCGGAGGAAGCGGCTATCGGTCGACTGGCCGAGCGCCAGCACGACCGCATCTGCCGTCAGGGTCTCGAACTTCCCTGTGGGATGCGGCCTGCCTGCGGCATCGAGCTCCATCATCTCGACGGTCAGCTCGGGCCCCGCGATCTCCTTGATCGTCGTCAGCCATTTGATCTTGATGCCTTCCTCGATCGCTTCATCGGCCTCGAAGTCGTGCGCGGGCATATGTGCCCGATCGCGTCGATAGACGATCATCGCTGCATCTGCGCCAAGCCGTCGTGCGGTGCGGGCCGCATCCATCGCGGTGTTCCCACCGCCATAGACGACCACGCGTCGCCCGAGCAGCGGCTTCTCGCCCGACCTGACATCGTGCAGGAGCGAGACCGCATCGAGCACGCGCACCGCGTCGCGGGCGGGGATATCGACATGCCTTCCGACGCCCGCGCCGATCGCGACGAAGACCGCATCGAAACGCCCGGCGTCCTGCTCGGCGAGCACATCCTCCACTTTGTGGTTAACGACGATTTTCACGCCCATGGCCTCGATGCGGCCAATCTCGCGCATCAGGTCCTTCCGCGGCAGCCGGTAGGCCGGGATGCCGAATTGCATCATGCCGCCGGCAACCGGACCTGCCTCGTGGATCTCCACGGCGTGACCGAGGCGCGCAAGGTGATAAGCCGCGGAAAGTCCGCTCGGCCCAGCGCCGATGATGAGCACACGCTTGCCGCTCGACGGCGCTGTCTTGAATGTCCAGCCCTCGTTGGCGGCGAGGTCGCCAAGAAAGCGCTCGACCGCATGGATGCTGACCGCGGCGTCAAGCCTGCCGCGGTTGCAGGCCGTCTCGCACGGATGATAGCAGACCCGGCCATGCACCGCGGGCATCGGATTGTCGGCAACCAGCGTCTCCCAGGCCTCGCGATAGCGGCCGGCCTGCACGAGTTCGAGCCAGGCCTGGATGTTCTCCCCGGCGGGACAGGCATGATTGCAAGGAGGGAGAAGATCGACATAGACCGGTCGCCGCGTCCGGATCGGCCCGGTCCCTCGCTGATACGTCAGGTCGACGATCGGCGTCATGTCGCGCGGCTTGATGCCCATGGGAACGGCTCCGTCGGTTTCAGGGGGCAACCGGGGCCCAAAGGCCTCGGACGCAAGTCTCGTTCAGCAACAGCCGACTTTGAACTTCCCCCGCTCGGGCTCGTAGCGCCTTCTCTGACTCTCCCGGTAGAACTCCTCGTATGTCACGAGGGGCTCCTCCGAATAGTTTATCCGGCGATGCTCGACATAGCGCTCGTAGTCCGGAACGTCGGACCATCGCGGCGCGCTCCTCGCCCGGGCGGGTTTCTACCGGGACTGCAACTCTGACGGCCATTGAACCCTCCGTCGCCAAAATCCGTCAGAGTCGGAACGACACTTACGATAAGCGACAAATAACAATGCGTGTTGGCGAAACGCGGGAAGCGCACCGCCCATCGCTCGTGGAGTTGAGTGCAGGGTTCCGCCACCCGCATTGATCCAGATCAGCGCGTGACCACGCGTGCAGTCTGTCTGGTTGCCATAAATAGCCGGATTCCAAGAATAAGTAAAACAATGAATAGCCTACACTGTGCGCGAAGCCGTCGGTCGTTGGTATCGATTGGTTTGCCATGTATAGATGCGGCAGCGCGGTCCCTCCTTCGCAGACCGATAACCGAGGCCCCTTTGGCCCGGGGTTTCAATGCGCCGGCGACGTCGTGCATCGGGACCGCGACCGGCGCTACGCCGGCCGGAGGACAGAGGCATTCGGGCCGTCAGGCCAACTTGCACGCGGTTCACAACGACGTCATCGACCCGTAGAGCAATCGCCAACCCGAAGGACGGATCAGCCCGCTTGAGACGCTCGTGCCGTCCTTGCGTTCCCACCTACGTGCGTTGCTACCCTCTACGGCTTCGCCCGCTCCGCCGGGGAGGCCGACGGCTGGTTGATGCAGGTCAAGGCAGACAAATTCTGACCGCGCTTTACTCCCTGCCGTTCGCACACGGAGACCGACATGAAAGCTGCGGTGCTAGCCGCAATCGGCGAGGCCGAACTGTCGCGCCCGACAGCCGTGAACAGTGCCTTGGCTGCCAATGATCGCGTCAAGTACTTGCTCAGCCTGCTGCAAATGGCCGCCGCGCATGCCGAGCAGCCGTCGCAGCCGGCAGCAACAATGCAAGACGAACGCCTCGCCTGTGGCATCGACGATGCCGCACTCGATGCATTCACGGCAACGGCGCGCCGTGAAAGTAGCGCCTATCTTATGCCGCACGTTGACACAGTATTGTCACGCATCGCCGATGAAATGCGTGCGATGGCCGCCCCGGTGCTCGACGAACATTTCGCCGCGCGCCTCCGGGCAGTGCTGGCGGCGCTCCCATGCGCCACCGATAACCTGCTGGATGCCGCGACTCTCGCCGCGATAACGACAGCCAGTCCGCCGCCTGGTGGTGACAGCCTGCACCGTCTGGTAATGGACCTGCATCGGCGGCTCAACGCGGCACAGTTGGCGCTGGCTGAGGAGACGATCGATGGAGCCGCCGCTTACGGTCTCACCGAAGCCGACCGGCCAAGTGTCGCCGCGTTCATGGCCGGCCTCAATCGGACCGCGGCGCTAAAGTTCAACCACCCTGGCCTCGGCACCACTGCCACGCGCTGTGGCGAGCACCTGGTAATCCAGAACGACATTGGTGAGACCGAGGCACACGTTGTGGTGATCCACGTCCAAGACCTGTCGGTCACCGTCACTTACACCGACGTGCACGATGAACGGTTGCGTTTCTTCCAACATCTCCTGACACCGTGCGCGCCGTCCTGGGAAACGACGCGGCCATCGCAGCTGGACGGCGGAGCCGCCTTCTACCTGACGAAGGGCCGCATGCAATCGGCCGACGAAGCCGCGCTGCACCACTGCCTGCAATGGCTCGGCTCGCGTCTGGTATTCCTCATCGACTGGAACCGCGCCCGCAAGCAGCTTCGCGGCCTGTTGCCAAACAACGCGCGCATCGCACTGCTGCGCTGGGCGGCCGACCAGGAGGTGGGGCAGCGCGCATTCCTCGAGCTTGGCGGCGCAACGCTGGTCAACCAGGCCATCGAGGCAACCGCCGGCTCGGCCATGCATTTCGGCGATCGGCTGTGCGACGTGCTCGGTGTCGCCGAGACCAGCGAGTTTCTGCGCTTCGTGCTCCGCGCGGCGACGGACTGTCTCGTCGCGCATCGCTCGCCGTCACTGCTCCGCGACCGTGTGCGCGCCGAGCTGGCACGGCACTTCCGCAACGAACGCCGTCGCCTGCTCGGACTTGCCGCGGGCCACGCCAGCTTGGTGTTTGAGCTGGCCACGTTGGCACGCGACAGCGTCATGGCACTCGGCGGATCGCCGGATGAGAGGCCGGTGGGGCGAGGCCGCGCTCTGGAACATGACGCCGACCGTGTCGTCGCTGATGTGTACGAAACCATCGGCCGGCGCCCGGACTACGCGATGTTCGGTCCGCTGCTGCACGCCGCCGACGACGCCGCTGATGGATTGGAAGAAGCCGTATTCCTGCTTCATCTTCTGGCCGAGACGAGTACAATCCCTGCGGCCGAGCCGTTGCAGCGATTGGCGTCGCTGTTGGTCGAAGCATCGCAGGAATGGCTGAAGGCGGTGCTCCATGCCGCGCATGCCGAAGACCGCAGCTCCGCCGAGGACGCTGATGATTTCCTGGTTGCGATCGACCGCGTTGCCGCGCTGGAACACGCAGCTGACGACGCGGAGCGCGCAGTCACCGACGCCGCCGTGCGCCAGGCTGCCGATTTCCGCCAGCTACATCTGCTGACAGCACTTGGCGAACGGCTGGAGGAAGCCTCCGATGCCCTCAAGCAAGCGAGCATGCTGTTGCGTAATTATCTGCTCGGCGAGGTGTTGGATGGCTGATCCCAGCCTCTGCTTCATTCTGCCAAACGCGGAACCGCCGGAAGGCGGTGCCGAGACCGTCGGCAACAAAGCCTTCAACCTGATGCGTCTGGTGCAGGCCGCATTGCCGGTGCCGCCCGCCTTCGTGCTGCCAACGTCATGGTGCCGTGCGCGACGGCGTGGTGGCCCAGACGCGAATGCGTTGCACCTGGCTTTGCGCGCCGGCATCGCACGGCTCGAAGCGGCCACTGGCCTCGGCTTTGGTGCGCCGCGCCGGCCGTTGCTGGTATCGGTGCGCTCCGGTGGTGCGGTGTCGATGCCTGGCATGATGGAAACCGTGCTGGACGTCGGCTTCACGCCACACACGCCCGAGGCACTTATCCGGCTGACGGGCAATCCGCGCCTCGCCTGGGACTGCTATCGTAGGCTGGTGCAAGGCTACGCCGAGACAGTTGCGGGATTGCCACCGGCACCATTTGATGCCTTGCGACGCGACGCGATTACTGCGGCTCGGGTGGACAATGAACGCGAGCTCGACCACCGCGCGCTACGCCATCTGACGCAGGCGATGTTGGAGCGTTATGAAGAATTGGCCGGCGCGCCGTTCCCTGCCGATCCGATGGCGCAATTGATGGCGGCCGCCGATGCGGTGATGCGTTCCTGGGATGCGCCGAAGGCCGCGGCATATCGCCGCCTGCAGGGACTGGACGATGAGGCGGGTACCGCAGTCACGGTCCAGGCGATGGTGTTCGGCAACGCCGGCGGCACCTCGGGTGCCGGCGTCGGCTTCACTCGCGATCCGGCAACCGGCGCCAACACGCTGTACGTCGATTTCTGCTTCAACGGCCAGGGCGAGGATGTGGTCGCCGGCCGTCGCACCATCACCGATGCTGGCCAGATTCGCCGACTGCTGCCTCATGTTGATCGCGAACTCGAATCCGTGCGGACGCGGCTGGAAGCTTTGTTCCGCGATGCGCAGGATTTCGAATTCACGGTGCAGGACGGCCGGCTGTTTCTGCTGCAGTGCCGGCACGCGCAACGCACACCGCTGGCCGCGCTGCGGATTGCCGTGGAGATGGCAGACGGAGGCCTGATCACGCCATCAGAAGCTCTTGCGCGTGTGGCCGGGATCGATCTGGACAACATTCATATCACGCGTTTCGTCGAGCCGTTGCCGCCAAAGCTGGCACAGGGGGTCGTGGCGGGTGCGGGTGTTGCAAGTGGCCCCATCGCGCTTGATGCGGAGGCCGCGCGGCGCTTCGCTGCGTCCCGCACACCGGCCGTGCTGGTGCGCGCCGAAACGCTGACCAGCGATATCGCCGGAATCACCTGTGCTGCCGGCCTGCTGACCGGCGCGGGCAGCCGCACATCGCACGCCGCGGTGGTGGCGCGGCAGCTCAACAAGGTATGCCTCGTCAGCTGTCCGGCGCTGGAGGTGGATCTCACGGCGCGTGTCTGCTGCATCGGCGAGATGAAGCTGGCGGAAGGGACGCAGATCAGCCTGGATGGCAATAGTGGAGCGGTCTACGCCGGCAGGCTGGGCGTGGAAACGGAACGGCCTGAACGTGAGCTGGCAATGCTGACTGCGCTGAGAACCCGTCCCGCCTGCGAGACAGGTCGAGACGCGAAGCGTCGAGGCTGAGAGGCCAAACTGGTCGAAGCGTCTGTGCGTGAGGTCCGTCACCCGCGCCGCTGCGCCGCGCGGGAGCGGTGTTAGCAGGTCAGCAGATCTATCTTCGGCCCGCAGGGAAGCGGGACCATTCTTTGCGGAGCATTATAGCTGCACGATCATCCAACGTTGCGGGCAGTTCCCCTCTGGTTCATGCGCGCCGTACGCCAAACGAGCACCGAGCCCCCTGTTGCCACGGGATCGGCCTTGGCCCGACCATGTTCACTTCCAAATCAGTGCCGCGGCTCGCAGGCCAGGTCACGCAGATAGCGCCGGTCATGCAGCTCGACGCCGCTGCGGCAGATGGCCAACGCGCCTTCGCGCTTCAGATGCGCAAGCCCACGGCACACCGTTTCCACCGTCATGCCAAGGTGGTCGGCGATGTCGGTGCGGTTCATTGGCAGATCCAGCATGGCCCGGCCAGGCGTGGCAGAACGGCGGTCCATTTCCAGCACGAAGGACGCCAGCCTCTCCATCGCGGTCTTGCGGCCGAGCAGCATCATGCGCTCATGTGCGATGTGGAGGTTGTTCAGGGTGAGGGCGCGCAGCCGACGCGCGAGCGCGGGGCGGCTCTCCGCCAGCGCCTCGACCATGCGGCGCGGATATCGGCGCAGCTTCACATCGGTCACCGCCTCGGCGGCGAATTCATGAATCGCCACGTCGTCGAGGCCAAAGATGTCACCGGGGAAGAGGAACTCGCCTACCTGGCGACGGCCATCTTCCATCAGTCTGACCGTGCGCACGCAACCGGTCAGGATTCGCCAGCAATGTTCTGCCGAGTCTCCCTGTCCGTGTATTTCATGCTCACGCCGGACTGTCACCGAACTGCCAAATTGCTCCAGCAGGTCCAGGGCGTCAGGCGCCGGGGGCCGGGCGATCATTCCGTGGGAAAGGCCGGCGGTCTGTTGCGCCGAGTGCATGATTGACTGCATCGCTCTCTCCTTCGCCGCGGGGGCCGTTTCGATGGATGCAGGTTTAGCCGTCGCGATTCACTACCGAAATTCGGACTTTATCGTACGGGTGTCTACGTACAGACGATCCGTGGGAGCAGGGGACAATGCATGGTGCCAGCCTCTCATGAGCATTCGCTTGCTGGTCAGTCGCGGGCCTGGCGTCGAGCCACTACCAGCGATCGATGCGCCGAAGCGGGAGCGCAGCCGTACCCTGCGCCAGCCGCCGCCCGGGTGGCACGCTACGAGCCCTCGCGATGTCGCACGGAGCGTCGGACCACATTGTATGGTCATCGGTCGCCGCCCAATACCGGCGATTAACCGCTGGGCCCGGTTCGCTGTGCGTTCATCTGGGCGGATGTGTGACCATTACTTGTCGAGGCGCATCCGGACGGAGCCGACGCATCCCATGATGCGGCTCCCACCGCGAGAAAATTCAATCCCAGCCCGGCTCGGACAGGCACCAGCCCGCGCATGAGCGAGACGCATTCTGCTGCCGGCTCCATCGCGAGTGCCGATTGACCTGCATCAATGCCACTGCAACTCGGCGGGGACATACGGGTCTCGTCACCTTCCCGATTTGCAAGTCACTGAGCACCCGCAGATCGGTCGAAGCGCAACTTGGCTGCCGGCCTGCCTCGGGCAGGCCCGGCAAAAAGGATTGCCTGTCATGAGCGTGTCAT
>JASHQG010000667.1 GCA_030037665.1 Acetobacteraceae bacterium | reverse complement strand
CTGCACCGCGAGGGGATTATCCGTCATGCTGGTCGCGATGTATGGCAGGAAGACAAAAGTGCAGATGGTCAAGAGGTACGGCAGTCTTCCTGCTTCCCACAGGATCCATCCCCAGGCGGCCAACGAGAGTGGCCGCGTTCGCGTCACGATGCTGTTTTGTTGTGCGCGATGCGCGGACCTGATGCTCATGAGGCCTCATTCAGGGCACGACGGCAAAAGGATGGCCTTCGTCGGACACGCTTAACGTATCCATAGTATCTCCTGAACGCAAGTGCCCAATCTACGGATCTTGTCTGGGGCTCTGGCGGTCGTATTAATACATCGATACGTACTATTTTGGGGTGTGGGATCAGCCCCGTCGCGCAGGTTGCCGACCATGAAGGCGATCCGCATCCGGAACCACCCGCTCGACGTCGTCGCGAGAGCCGTAACGCACGTCAAGGTTGGCTTCGATGGCCAAAGATGCAGTTCTCCGCCATCTTCGCCAGGGAAGATGCCATGAGCGGGTTTGAGCAGATCGAGGTCTCTCCGCGGCTCCATCTCAGCGATCCGCCACGACCCAGCGCAGCCTCGGGGGCATCCTGGATCATGAGATCTCTCGACGGCGGCGGCGGTTCGCGGAAGTCCGCCACACTCCGGGTCGCGTCGTGACAGATCAGCTCTTGGCCGTCGCTGCAGTTGCTTCGCGACGTCGCGCGTGTGGCGTGGGTCGCGGCAGCATCGATCATCACGCTCTCTTTGTCGGGACGAGACGGGACGCGAGCGGCGACGAAATCGGCGATCGTGGTGCGCTCGTCGTAGCCCGCGACGCTGATCGACAGCTTCGCGGCGTCGATACCATTATATTGGGTTAGCCGTAGCCCTTACGCCGCCAGCCGCACGTCCGCCCTGAGGAGATCCGCCGCCTTCTCTGCGATCATGATTGTCGGGGCGTTCGTGTTGCCGGAGATCACCGTCGGCATCACCGACGCGTCAACCACGCGCAGACCGCCGATCCCCACAACGCGCAGTTCCGGATCGACCACCGCCATCGGATCGATTCCCATCCTGCAGGTGCTGGTGGGGTGATAGACGGTGCCGCCGCGTATCCGTGCATGCTCCAAAAGCGCAGCGTCAGTTTGCACCGCTGGTCCTGGCAGGAACTCCTCTGCCACGTACTGGGCCAACGGCGGCGTCGCGAGAATCCGCCGTCCCAGCTTCAGCCCTTCGACGATTGTCCGCCGGTCCGTCTCGGTCGCCAGGTAGTTGGGGAAGATCGCCGGCGCATCGTCCGGGTGAGGCGATCTGAGCCTGATCTCGCCCCGGCTTTCCGGACGAAGCTGATACACGATGATGGTGAAGCCGGAAAACTTGTGCAGTCCGTCCTGCGGCCGGTCGGCACTGAAGATCGAAATCGACATCTTGATGTCCGGCGTCGCCAGCTCCGGACGCGTGCGCGCGAATAACGCGACGTGCGCCGAGACCGCCGCCATCGCACCGCGCCCGCGCAGGTAATAGTCGAGGCCGGTGCGCAGCATCTTCACCGGACTCATCATAATGTCATTGACCGTGATCGGCAGCCGGCATTTTAGCTTGATCGGCGCCGAATAGTGGTCCTGCATGCCCTGTCCGACGCCCGGTAAATGCTGCACGACCGGAACGCCGAGATCGGTCAGATGCTGCTGTGGCCCGATCCCCGACAGCAGCAGCAATTGCGGCGAGTTGATCGCGCCGCCGCACAGGATCACTTCCTGCCGAGCCCGCGCGGTGCGCACAAATCCGTCCTGCCGGAACGATACGCCCACGGCGCGCAGTCCCTGCAACAGGATGCGTTCCGCCAAGGCACCCGTGACCACCTGCAGATTCGGTCGCTGCATCGCGGGCCGCAGATACCCGACAGCGGTAGAGCACCGTTTGCCATTGAACGTCGTCGTCTGGTGATAGCCGACACCGTCCTGCTTCTCGCCGTTGAAATCCTCGTTCGTCGGGAAGCCGAGTTCATTGCACGCAAGGATGAATGCTTCGGGCAGAGGATGCTTGTCCGGAAGGTCGGAGACTGCCAGCGGTCCACCCGTGCCATGCCAAATGTCCGCGCCGCGCGTCTGATGCTCCGCTCGCTTGAAATACGGCAGCACATCCTGAGCCGACCAGCCGGTGCAGCCCATCTGCCGCCAGAGATCGAAATCCTCGTGCTGGCCGCGGATGTAGACCATTCCGTTGATCGACGAGGACCCGCCGAGCACCTTGCCGCGCGGCCAATAGATGCGGCGCCCGGCCGCACCGGGCTCGGGCTCCGTCTCGTAGCACCAGTTGACCGATGCATCGGCGAACGTCTTGCCGAAGCCGAGCGGAATGTGGATCCACCGGTTGTCGTCGTGTCCGCCGGCTTCCAACAGGATGACGCGGGTCGCCGGATCTTCCGACAGCCGCGCCGCCATGACGCAGCCGGCCGAGCCTGCGCCGACGACAATGAAATCCGCTTCCAGACTTTCCGGTGCGGCCATTCTGATATTCCCCCATCTTTACGCCCAAGTGTGCGCACCGCCCGCGCGTCCGTCAAAGCGGTGGCATCGACTCCATCCGCGATGTCGGTTACAGCCGATGCCAATTGTTCCGTAGGGAGGAACATCGATGAAGATCTCCTATTTCGAGACGGGCCGTTACGACGTGCCGCCAGACCTGCCGCGTGAGTGGCCGGTGCCTGCGGCAGCCTACGATCCCGCCGTCGGTGCCAGATGCCTGCAGGCCATGGTTGAGCGGGTGCGGTTCGTCGAACGGCTCGGCTTCGACTGGGTCAGCGTGTCCGAGCACCACTATTCGCCGCGCATTCTGACGCCCTCTCCAGTGGTGTCCGCCGCGTGGCTGGCAGCGCGCGTGGACAGCATCAAGGTCGCGCTGCTGGGGCCGATCGTTCCGACCAGCAATCCGATCCGCGTCGCCGAGGAACTGGCGATGCTGGACAATCTCGCTCCCGGCCGCTTCGTGTTCGGTTTGCTGCGCGGCACAACCAACGAGTACCTGAGCTACGATCTCAATCCGGCCGAAGCGCGGACGCGCACCGATGAAGGCATGGAACTGATCTTCAAGGCCTGGGTCGAACCGCAGCCATTCGGCTGGCAGGGCCGGCATTTCCAGTATCGCACCGTGTCGATCTGGCCTCGTCCGCAGCAGCCCGGCGCCCCCCTCTATGCGCTCGGCACCAGTGCCGAGGCGGGTGCGTTCGCCGCGCGCCATCATGTGGGCCTAGGCGTGTCCTATGGCACGTTCGAATCGATGGGCCAGGCGACCGCGTATTACCGCCAGCAATCTGCGCAGTACGGCTGGACGCCGGGCCGCGACGACATCATCTACCGCGCGAATATGATCCTGGGCGAAACCGACGACGCTGCAGACGCGGCGCTCGCCCGCCGTGACAAGCAGGCTCCGTTCCCCGTACGCGCCGGGCTTCGCGATGCCCTGCTCGCAGCCGACACCACGCGTAACATCGCGGGAGAAAAGCGCCCCGCGAATGTGGGCGGCGTCCTGCCGATCAGCTTCTGCGGTGGCCCCGACCGGGTGATCAAACAGATCAAGCGCTGTCGGGAGGTGATCGGCGCCGGCGTTCTGGACATTTCGCTCACCGATCCTGGTGGCGGCAACACCGACGCCATGCTGGATTCGCTCGATCTGTTCGGCCGCAAAGTTCTGCCGCAGATCAAAGAGATCTGAAGCGCCATTTGCCCTCGCGCTTGTGGGAGGGGCCAAGGGAGGGTCGATCGTGCCCGCTACGAAATTCACCGAACACTTCGTGGAAGCCGACGGCTTTCTGATCCGGTACCTGGAAGCCGGTGACGGAACGCCGCTCATCCACCTGCACGGCGCCGGCGGACCGGGTGTCTCGCGCGGGATCGAATTGCTGAGTGCCAGGCACCGCGTCATCGCGTTCGAGATGCCTGGCTTCGGCAGTTCGGCCGAAAACACCCGCACGGCAAACACCGAGGACTTGGCTACAACGATGGCCAACGCCATCGCGGCCCTCGGCATCGCGCGCTACAACCTGCTCGGCACTTCGTTCGGTGCGAAAGTCGCCTTGTGGCTTGCCGTGCAACACCCCGATCGCGTCATCGGCATGGTGCTGGAGTCCCCGGCGGCGATTCGCCCCGCTGGCGCTGTCCCGCCGAGCGGCACGTCGGACCAAATTGCCCGCGCGCTTTACGCGCATCCCGATCGCATGCCGGCGCTGCCAACGCCGGATCCCGGCATCGCGAGCAAGACCCGCACATTGGCGATGCGCCTGCGCGGTCCAGACCGCGATGCCGCCCTGGAAGGGCGTATGCGCGATCTTGTCACCCCAACGCTGGTGCTGTTCGGCACGCTCGACTCACTCATGCCGCCGGAGATGGGCCGTCACTACAAGGAACATCTGCCCAACTGCCATCTGGTGTTTGTCTATGACACCGCCCATGCCATCAGCAGCGAACGGCCGGAGGCGTTTGCCGAAGTGACGCTCGACTTCCTCGAACGCCACGAGGCCTTCGTCATCAACCGTGCCGCAACGGTGATCCACCCCTGACGGTCCCGGCACCGGGCGCAGGCGACGAAGCAATCTCACGGAAGGGACCGGGGCGTCGCTCGCGGTCGGCGCAGTGACGGTGGGGCGGGCTTGACCTTCGTCACCGCACGACCACGATGCAACCAAGTCCCCGGAGGATCGATTCATGCCGAAAGCCGCCCTTCGTTCCATACTGCCGGTTGTTGGCCTCGCTCCCGATGGTGCCGACACAGTGACATTCACTGGTGGCATCGACCCCGTTCTGCCGACGCCGTTCCGTGTCGGCATCGCCGGTTCCGCGACAGTGGCAGCAACCGGCCTCGCCGTATCTGACCTTTGGGAGCTGCGGACCGGCCGCAAGCAATCGGTTGGTGTCGATCTGCGCCACGCCGCCGCCTCGCTGCGCAGCGGCCACTACATGAAACTGGGCGAAGGCGAGGTCTCCCACCGGCGCAATTCCATCATGGGCGTCTATCCGACCAAGGACGGTCGGTGGAGCTATCTGCACTGCAATTTCCCGAACCACCGTGCCGCGGCGCTCAGCGTGCTCGGCGTGGCGGAAGACCGCGATGCGGTGGCAAAGGCGGTGCTGAACTGGAATGCGCTCGATCTCGAAGAAGCAATCATCGCCGCCAAGGGCGCCGGCGGCATGGTGCGCACCAAGGCCGAATGGGCACAGCATCCGCAGTCGGCGGCCGTCGCCTCATTGCCATTGATGGAGGTGATCCGCATCGGCGAGGCGCCCGTCGAACCGCTGCCGCCGGGCAAGCGTCCGCTCTCCGGCATCCGCGTGCTGGATTTGACGCGGGTCCTCGCCGGCCCGACCTGCGCGCGCACGCTGGCCGAGCATGGCGCCGACGTGCTGAAAATTCCAGCGCCGCACCTGCCTAATCTCGGTTACCAGGAGTTCGACACGGGGCATGGCAAGCTCTCGGCGTATCTCGATCTGCGCGAACAGCGGGATATGGACATACTGCAAGGACTGGTGCGCGATGCGGATGTGTTCTCGCAAGGTTATCGCCCCGGCACGCTCGGCGGGCGCGGATTGTCGCCTGAAGAGCTGACCAAGCTTCGTCCCGGTCTCGTCTATGTGTCGCTCTGCGCCTTCAGCCACGCGGGTCCCTGGGCATCGCGCCGTGGCTTCGACACAGTGGTGCAGACGGTCAGCGGTATCACGTCGCGCCAGGCCGAAGTTGTGCCGGGCAAGACGAAGGGCCCGCAATTCTATCCGGTGTCAGCGATCGACTACTGCACCGGCTACCTGATGGCGTTCGGCGCGATGGTCGCGTTGAAGCGTCGCGCAACGGAAGGCGGAAGCTGGCTGGTCCGCATCTCGCTGGCGCAGGTCGGTAAATGGATCGTCGATCTCGGCGAAGTGCCGGAAAGTGCCGCCCGCGATGCGCCGGCGGAGTTCCTGCCGGAAGAGCTGGAGCGCTGGTCGATGGTATCCGACACCCCGTCCGGCAAGCTCAGGCATCTACGGCCGACGGTCGGGCTGTCGGAAACGCCCCCGTTCTGGGCGCGACCCTCGGTGCCACTCGGCTACAGCAAGCCGGAATGGCCGGAGCGCAGCGCGGGCTGAACTAACGGTCGGCGGCAGCCTTGCGATAGAAGGGCGCCCGCCGGCGCACCGGATCGAGCAGGGACCAGTCGCCCTGTTCCACCTCGAACCCCTTCGGGAACGGCGGTCGTAGCTCGATATCCAGCGATCGCATCACGCGGTCGTCGCGGTAATAGCAAAGCAGGATGATGCGCGACAGCATCGTCAGCGCTGTGCCGCCTTGTTCGCGCAACGTGGCCGCGACAGCGTCCCGCTGGCCGGGCGGAAGATCGGCAAACACACCGCCCGAGAGCCGGTCCAGCGTTTGCAGCACGTCGCCTACGTGAGGCGCGTCCTGACCGAAGCTCTGCAGGATATCGGCGAAAATTGCGTCGTCGCCCGCCCCGGGTATCCGGTATTTTGCGCTGGCGGGGACCATCATGTCCGCAAGGCAGCGAAGAGAACGTTGCTGGTCGGTGGTCAGCGCGAGTGCGTGCGGCATGGCGGCCTCAATCGAACAGAGTGGCAAGACGCTTCTTCATGTTGTCGGCGATAAAGAGCGCGAGCGCCTGGATGGTGCGGGTCGGGTTCACGCCAGCGGAGGTGACGAAGATGCTGCCGTCGACGATGAACAGGTTCTTCACGTCATGCGAGCGACCCCATTCGTTGACGACGGAACGCCCCGGATCGGTGCCCATGCGTGCGGTACCCATCAGGTGCCAGCCGCCCTCGGCGATCGGGGACTCGTAACCGACATCAAATGCGCCGGCCGCGCGCAGGATCTCGGTTGCACGCGCGACACCATGGTCGAGCATGCGTTTGCTGTTTTCGCTCAGCGTATAGCTGATCTTCGGTGCGGGAATCCCATTGGAGTCCTTCAACACCGGATCGAGCGTGACGCGGTTGTGTTCCTCCGGCAGGTCTTCGCAGATCGCCACCATGCCAGTGCGGTGGCGGAAGAGCCTGCGATAAGCATCGTGGTGCGCGTCCCCCCAGGGGATGCGGCCGGTTTCCAGACCATGGATTGCCGTGGTGATCGCACCCTGGCCGCGGTTGAACTCGAAGGTGTAGCCGCGAACGAAGCCTCGGGAACGGTCGGTTTCGTAAAACTCCTGGCTCCAGATGCAATTACCTGGGCCGCGGTTACCGTCGAGCTCCTCCTCGAAATAGCCGAAGGTGCGCGCATAGGGGTGGAACATGAGGTTTCGGCCGACCAGGCCGCTGGAATTGGCGATGCCGCCCGGGAACTTCGCCGACACTGAATTCAGCAGCAACCGCGGTGTGCCGACGCCATTGCAGGCGACGATCACGACTTCCGCCGGCTGGAACACTTCGTTTCCGTTCGCGTCGTAATAAATCGCGCCGGACGCCATGCCATGTTCGTTGACGGTGATCTCGCGCACGCGGCAGCGCGTACGCAATTCCACGCCGGCCCGAATCGCGGCGGGCCAGTAAGTGATATCAGTACTGGCCTTTGCACCCTGCGCACAGCCCGACGTGCAGTGCGCCAGATTGATGCATCGGGCGCGGCCCTCGTAGTCGACCGAAGCGATCGCGCTGTCCGACGGCCACCAGTGCCAACCGAGCTTGTTCAGCCCGCGCGCCAGCGCCGCGCCGGATTTGCCGAGCGGCAACGGCGGCATCATCGGCTCATGCGGCGGATAGGCCGGATCGCCAGCGAGGCCCGAGACGCCCATCATGCGGTCGTTCTCGTCGTAGTACGGCGCGAGCGTCTCGTAATCGATCGGCCAGTCATCGGCCACGCCGTCTAATGTGCGCACGCGGAAATCCGACGGGTGAAAGCGGGGGAAATGCCCGGCGTACAGGATCGTGCCGCCACCGACGCCGTTGAAGTTCACGACCTGGATCGGCGACTCCTCGCCGTTGATCGGATAGTCCGTCTCGCGGCTGCGGCGGTTGGGGTTGGTGGCGAAGTCATTGAGCGCGCGCGCCTCCCAGTCGCGGCCGGCGCTCGGGTATTCGGAGGGCTTCATCCAGTCGCCCTGTTCCAGGCAGACGATGCGCATCTTCGTGTCGGCGAGGCTCCAGGCGACCGCACCGCCCGAGGCGCCTGCACCAATGATGAGAACGTCAACTGTGTCCATCCCGTTCTGTCCTTACGCCGCCTGCGCCACAGTCGCCGCATCACCGGCGACTGTTGTGCGCCGCATGTCGCGCACCTGAGTTTCGTCGAAGCGAGTGACACGGTGCATCGTCTGCCGGTTGTCCCACATCACGAGGTCATGCCTGCGCCATGGGTGCGAGTAGACGAACTGCGGCTGTGTCGCATGTTCCTGCAGCTCGCGCAGAAACATGCGCGCTTCGGGCACCGGCCAGCCGACAATTCCGCCCGCGTGGGCCGACAGGAACAGCGACTTCCGACCCGTTACCGGATGGACCCGCACCAGGCGCTGACGCACCGGGCGGAACATGACCCGCTCGGCATCGCTGAGCTCGGTGAAGCCAAGCAGTCCGCGCGAGAACATCAGCGAATGCTCGCAGACCAGGTCTTCAATGTCCGCTTTCGTGGTATCGTCCAGAGCATCATAGGCGGCACGCATGTCGGCAAATTCCGTGCAACCACCCTTGCTGACGACGATACGCCCGGACAGCAGCGAATATTTTGCGGGCACGGCGCGGAACGAGCTGTCGGAATGCCACAGCCGGTTGCCGAGATTGAACATGCGCCGCCGGTCATCACGCGCCAGCACGTGATGATGCTGGTCGAGATTCGACGCGTCCTGCAT
>JASHQG010000666.1 GCA_030037665.1 Acetobacteraceae bacterium | reverse complement strand
CCGAAGCGGTCGCCGCGGGCATCGGCATCACCGACGTGCGCGCGGAGGTGTTACCCGGCGAGAAGGCCGCGGTTGTCGCACAGTTGCAACAGAACGATCGCTCTGTCGCAATGGTCGGCGACGGCGTGAACGATGCGCCGGCGCTGGCGCAGGCCGCTGTCGGAATCGCCATGGGCACGGGCACGGACGTGGCGATCAAGGCCGCCGGAATAACACTGATGCGCCCCGACCCACTGCTTGTTGCCGACGCCATCGCAATCAGCCGTGCGACCCACCGCAAAATCCGGCAGAACTTATTTTGGGCCTTTGCTTACAACGTGGTGGGCATCCTGCTTGCCGGCTTCGCGCTGCTGAACCCGATGATCGCAGGCGGCGCGATGGCGATGTCGTCGGTGAGCGTGGTGTCGAACGCGCTGCTGTTGCGCCGGTGGCGGCCAGGAGATGCAGCATGATGACGATCGGCGAAGCGGCACAACAAGCCTCAGTGCCCGCAAAGACAATTCGCTATTATGAGTCGATTGGCCTCGTCTCCGCAGCCGCACGCGGCGCCAATCACTACCGCGGCTACACCGACGCCGACGTCGCGATGCTGCGCTTCATCGGCCGTGCCCGGCGTCTGGGTTTCACGATCGAGGATTTGAAGCAGCTCGTCGCGCTGTACCGCGATCGCAGCCGCGCGAGCGCCGATGTGAAGGCCATCGCGCTGCATCATATTGAACGCATCGATCGCAAGCTGGAGGAGCTGCGCACCGTGCGTGCGGCGCTCGCAGAGCTGGCCGATCGCTGCCACGGCGACGAGAGGCCGGATTGCCCGATTCTGGACGGTCTGGCCGGCGCCGGCGATGAGGGGTCGGCGGAACCTGCCGGGCGCGTCCCCGCTCCCTGACCGGGCCACGAGAGAGCCTGAGGCGTGCACACCCCTCTTCCGACCCGCCCGCACGTGCAGCCGCGATCTCGCCTCCGTCCCCCACCGCTCTTGCCAGCGTGAGTTGGCCGGCACGTCGGTCAGGACATCACATTGACGAGGAAACGTTACAGTCCGGTACACGGCGTCACGGTATTTGCCGCAATTGCGCCGCGGTTCACCGGTTGCGTCGGATGCAAGAATGGGAGTTCCGAAGCATGCTGTTCGCATCCCGAAAGGGTGTACGAGTCTCGCTGATCATTGGACTGTGCGCTGCCGCAGTGCTGCTTCCGGCAGCGGCACAGGCGCGGGTGTTCATCAGTCTGGGCCTCCCCCTGCCGATCTACGCGCCGCCGCCTGTCTATTACGTCCCGCCGCCTGTCTATTACCCGCCGCCGCCGGTCGCCTATTCGCCGCCGGTCGCCTATTCGCCGCCACCCGCCGATTCGCCGCCACCCGCCTACGCGCCGGGTCCAGCTTATGGCGGCGGCTACGGCGGCATTTGCTACGCGGGTGCCTACACCTGCGCTGCGCCGCCGAACACGCCAGCCGGTTCGCCGTGCTCCTGCCCCGGCATCGGCGCCCCGTCGTACGGGACGGTGCGCTGAACTGAGCGGCTCTGCTGCGCCCGCGGCGGCGGCGGAATCGTGCGCTTCATTCCGGCCACACCGGACGAGATGCATGCGGCGCAGATCCTCGCGGGCGCGGCTATGGCGGCGTGGATTTTCGTCGGCCTCGCGCCCGGCATCCGCGTCTATGCCACGCGGATCCGGGTCGTGATCCTGATCGTCTTCCTGCTCGGCATCGCCGGTCTTGCGATCCATGCGCTCGTGCGGTGACGCTCTGCGGGCAGATCGCATCGGCGACGGGGTCAAAAACCGCCGGAGCATGGTCGCGAAAGCAGCAGCCATGCGATCCGTTCCCGGCCTTCGCCGTGCCCGCAGCGACCGGGCGTTTCCGCCGGATGCAGGTGGGCTGCCGCGGCTCGCGGCTCGCGGCTAATTTGCGATTTTCGTGGGCCGCTGCAGTCCGGACGATGCGTGGTGCTCGGCGCCACTGCGGCGGCGGCGCAGCATGACGACTGATGCGGCTGCGGCAACCACCACCAGCCCGGCGGCCGCCAGAACGAACAAGGCAGCGCCTTCGCCAATGCCGACAAGGCCAGCGAGGCGCAGTTGGTGCGTCAGCTTGCGCACCAAATGGCGGAGGTCGTCGAACATCATCACGAACTCGAAGGAGATGATGAACGCCACCGCATAGAAAATGTCCGGCCGCTTCCGCTCCAGCGTGGAAATGGGCGCCATAACAACGCTCGTAAATGTTTCCCTGGGCGCCAGCCACCGTTCCACGAACCAAACCACAGCCGGGCCAAGCACGGCGCCAACGACAAGATCCGACGGCCAGTGGATGCCGAGATAAAGCCGGACCAGGCACATCCACAGCGTCGAATAAAGCATGGCAACAAGACCGACCGGTCGCTTGAGCCGGTACAAACCATACGACAGAGCGAACCAATAGGTGGCATTATCACTCGGAAACGAGCTCCAATGCTCAAGGTTCTCATAGAATGGAATCGACGGCTGACGAAAGCCGATGTTGGGCACGTACATCGGGCGCACCCGAAACGGCAACATATCGGCCAGCGCCCGATTCAGCGCGAGCGCAAGAACCGTGCCAATGAAAGCGATGACAATCACACGACGGTTGGCCTGTCGGCGATCCGGCTCCGGCGTAAACCAGAACCACCAGTAGAGCGCCAGAAAGAGACCGCCCTTGAAGAAATAATCGTTCTCCTCGTACATAGCGAGGCGGTCGAGAGTCCAGTTACCGCAAAAGCCGTTGACTGCATGCAGGACGGCCAAGTCGAGGTTCATTGTCATTCTCACGCTGACGCGAGCATATGTCATAGACTTGCAACGAGCGTGTGTCATAGACTCGTAATCTGTGACCGCACAAGATCAGGTGAATACTCGTTTGGAGTTCGATAATATTCCGCTCTCATTCAGGTTCGCCCGCGCGCTGGGCACGCCCTGAGCTTCTGATAAGCTCGCGCATGATCCGGCCGGCATCGCTGCCGGGCCGGGCAAAACCTGTCGAGGCGCCCCATGGACTTTGACCTGAGCGAGGAACAACGCCTGCTGAAGGACAGCGTCGATCGGCTGATCGCCGATCATTACGCGTTCGAGCAACGCAAAAAGTACATGGCGGAAACGGCTGGCTGGAGCCAGGCAGTATGGAACCGTTACGCGGAGCTCGGCTTGCTCGGACTACCGTTCGAGGAACAGCACGGCGGTTTCGGCGGCGGGGCGGTCGAGACCCTGATCGTCATGGAAGCCTTCGGCCGCGGCCTCGTGCTGGAACCCTATTTTGCCACGGTCATTTTGGGTGGCGGATTGCTGCGCCGTGCCGGCATCGACGCGCTGCGCACGGCTCTCGTGCCACAGATTGTGGCCGGCACGCTGAAGCTCGCGTTCGCGCATGTCGAGCGCCAGTCACGCTACAATCTGGCGGACGTCGCGACGAGCGCGCGCAAGGAGGGCGATGCGTATGTGCTCGATGGTGCGAAGAGCGTCGTTCTGCACGGCGATTGCGCCGAGAAGCTGCTGCTCACCGCGCGTATTTCCGGCAGCCGGCAGGATCGTGACGGGATCGGCCTCTTTCTGCTCGATGCTGACGCGGCCGGCCTCACGCGTCGCGGCTATCCGACACAGGACGGCCTGCGCGCCGCTGAGCTGACGCTGAAGGGCGTGCGCGTCAGCCGCGATGCGATGCTAAGCGACAACGCACTGCAGGCGGTTGAACATGTGGTCGACGAAGCGATCGCGGCGCTCTGCGCCGAGGCGGTCGGCTGCATGCAGGTGATGCACGAGACCACGCTGGAATACCTGAAGACGCGCCAGCAGTTCGGCCGGCCGATCGGGTCGTTCCAGGTGCTGCAGCATCGCTCCGTCGACATGCTGGTGGCGCTGGAGCAGGCGCGCAGCATGGCGATGTACGCCGCGGTCATGGCGGAAGAGACAGACCCGGTGGAACGCCGCCGCGCGATGGCGGCGGCGAAGGCGCAGATCGGCCGCTCCGGCAAGCATATCGGGCAGGAAGCAATCCAGCTGCACGGCGGCATCGGCATGACGATGGAGTATAAGGTCGGGCACTATTTCAAGCGTATGACCATGATCGACATGATGTTCGGCAACGCCGACGAGCATCTGCAGACACTGGCGAAACTGGGCGGCTTGTTCGGCGAAACCAAGGCGGCGTGACGATCAGTGCACGTTCATCGGCGTCAGGCCAAGCTGCATAACCAGATCGACAACCATCTCTGTCTCGTCCAGACCCGCGGCGGCGATGCTGTCGGCCGCGTGGACGACGTAGGTCATACCGCCATCCTTGCCAGAGCGGCCGGTCACGTACGCCAGGCGTGAGACGCCGGGCTGACGGAATTCCGCCGCCGTCAGCGACAGAGCCTCGGGATCGCGGTGAGCCTCGGAAGAACCGGTGGCGGCGGCGACGCATGCTGGCCCGATTTGCATGCCGCTCACTCCCTCACTGAAATCGGGTGGCTGCTAACGAGCCAACAGAATCATGCCGCGCAGCGTGAACGATATTCCGAAACGGTCGCACGAGAATGTAGGACCGACACGACCGCTCCCGCCCGCAGCAGCGGAGGTCGGGGCGCGACGCACCCAAGGTGACGATGCCGCCGGCGGCGGGCACGGCACGTCGCTGACGTCATCAGCCTCACACGAGACGCACCGCGGGTTCATCTGCCGCGTGGCTCGAGGAGGCTGCGCCGAGGAGGTTTCGCGGCCGCCCTGCCCCGGTGCTAACGTCGCTCTTGCGCACAGAATCAGGAATAGAACGAATGATCAACAAGATCGTCCAGGACATGGCCGAGGCCATGGCAGGCATCAAGGACGGCTCCACCGTACTGATCGGCGGCTTCGGCGCCGTCGGACAGCCGAACGCGCTGATCGATGGACTGATCGAACAGGGCGCCAAGGACCTGACGGTCGCTGCCAATAACGCCGGTGTCGGCCATGTTGGATTGGCACGCCTGATGGAGCTCGGCCGCGTGCGCAAGATCGTCTGTTCCTTCCCGCGTTCCTCTGATCCCGTCGTGTTCGAATCGCTCTATCGCGCCGGCAAGATCGAACTGGAGATCGTGCCGCAGGGCACGCTGGCCGAGCGCATGCGCGCCGCCGGCGCCGGCGTTCCCGCGTTCTTCACTGCGACCGGCGTCGGTACACGCATGGCGGTCGGCAAGGAGCACCGCGAAATCGATGGCCGTACCTACATCCTCGAGCCATCGCTGCCGGGCGATGTGGCACTGGTCGAAGCTTGGGAGGCCGACCGCTGGGGCAATCTGACGTTCCGCGAGTCGGGTCGCAACTTCAATCCGGTGATGGCGATGGCGGCAAAGCTCAGCATCGTGCAAACGCAGCACGTGCGCGAACTGGGCGAGATCAACCCGGACCACGTCGTCACGCCGGGCATTTTCGTCGATCGCGTGCTGCACGTACCCTATGGCGATCCGACGGGATTCTGACAGCCCATGTCATCGCCCACAGCGCGGCGACGATGCCGGCGCTTTCGAACGACCACGCGCACGCGTGCGCATCGTCCGCTCGGAGGTGGCGTCGGCGCTCCGCACCGCACAAGGACAATCGAACCGCACGCCACCGGGCGATGATCAGTGTTGCCATCATCGGTGCCGGCATCGGTGGCCTCACCGCAGCGCTGGCACTCCGGCAGGCCGGGTGCGACGTGCATGTCTACGAGCAGGCGCCGGAGCTCACCGAAGTCGGCGGCGGCATCAACTTGGGGCCGAATGCGGTCGGCGTGCTGCGGCGGCTCGGTGTCGGTCCGGCGCTCGATCGCGTCGCGGTGCGCCCATCGTTCACATGGCAACGAAGTTGGCAGGATGGACGCACGTTGCAGCAGGCACCGTTGAACCCGCTCTGCGAACAGCTCTACGGCGCGCCACATCTCACGGTGCATCGCCGCGATCTGCTGGCGGCGATCGCCTCCGGCTTTCCGGCGGATCATGTGCACCTCGGCCACCGGTTCCGCGGTTTCACCGCGCATGCTGACGGGGTCGAGGCCTCATTCGAGAACGGGGTACGCTGTGCGGCCGATGTGCTGGTC
>JASHQG010000665.1 GCA_030037665.1 Acetobacteraceae bacterium | reverse complement strand
TCGCTCACGCTCTATGACGCCGCCTGATCCACCACTCTGCGGCTCGCCGAGCGGTTTTCGCTCACGCTCTATGACGCCGCCTATCTCGAACTCGCGCACCGGTGCAGCCTGCCGCTCGCCACCCTCGAACGGGATCTGCGCAGGGCAGCGCCGGCGATGAACGTCGAGCTGCTCGGCGCGGCGTAGGGAGGGTCTCTACCTGCCAGCGTTCCACGGAAATTTCGTCTCGAATGAGCGACAGCACGGTCTTCGACCAAATTCGTCCTCAACATCAGCGGCAGCGGTGACACCAAAAGCCGATATTCTCGCCATATCAGGCAATGTGACATTGGGATTTCCGGCGGGATGGGATCAGGCTCTGATCGGACGCGGCATCGCCTTCTGGATTTCCGCATAAAGTTGGCCAATCTGCGCCTGGCCATGCGTTCGCTCCAGCCGGCGTAGCGCGAAGTGTCCATGGGCGACGTGCTCGAAATGGTTCATGAAGATCACGTTTAGGGTCGCGCCGCTCACAGCGCCCAGCACTGGCACGGCGCTCGCCGCGGTCCGTTCGGTGACCACAACACCATAGCTCGATACCACCCTGGAGACGACGCGGGTCACCACGGGAGCCGAGACCTCGAGCACACCTCGCTCCATCAGATAGGAGACAAGGTCGCCGCTGAGCTTGGCGAACATCGCGCGCGCCGCGTAGTAGCCGATATCGTCCTTGTATTCCCCCTTGCGGCCGCTGAGCGAAAAAACCTCGAGGCAGGCCAGCCGTGCTTCCATCTGCGAGAGGTCTTCGCCATAGTGGCGTGCAATATCGGCGATTGAACGCAGCATCAGCGTGGTGGTCAGCGGCAGCTCGAACGGCAGGGCGGCCACGCCGAACAGTCCGCCGATCCCGCCGGTCAGTCCCGTCATCGCCTTCGGCAGCCAGGAGGAGGGAGGATGCACCTCTTCCTCTAATGAATCGACTGCCAGTTCCAGGCACCGCATGACCGCCCGGTGCACCGTCCGGCGCAGCGAAGGATTCGCGAAAGGCACCAGGCGGAGCGCGTGATTGAGCGGACGCCCGGCATACTCGGCCACACGGACCGCGAAACTCGGCGATTCCAGCAACCGAACCGCGCGCTCCAGTTCAGCGCGCTGGCCGGGATTCAGCGCGACCGTCTGTACCAGTGCGGTCATGGTCCGCGCAGCAGCGGGCGAACCCCGTTGAGACTCGCCAGGATTGCGGAACCGTTGCTGAGCACCGCTGTAACGTGCGGACTGACCAACCCGCTCGGCAGTGCGAGGCCCAGCGCCAGCACATTCAGCGCCGCGACAATCGCGTAGTTCTGCTTGATCAGACCCACCGCTCCACGCGACACTTCGATTGCCTTTATCAACTTCCACAACGAGTCTTCCATCAGTACGACATGCGCAGATTCGTGGGTGATCTCCGCGCCGTGCCGCATCGCGATGCCGACATCCGAATAGGTAAACGCCACCGAATCGTTGATGCCATCGCCTACCATCGCGACGACATTGCCCTCGCGCTTCAGCATCTCGATTACCTCGGCCTTGTCCTCCGGCATCATATCGGAGAACTGCCGCGTCAAACCAAGCCGGCCACCGACCGCGCGCGCCACCGTTGCGTTATCGCCGGTCAACATGATGGTATTGCGGATGCGCATGGCATGCAGCGTGCTGATCACCTCACGGCTCTCGGAACGCACCTGGTCAGCGTAGGGGATCAGCCCAGCCAGCTTGCCATCGATCGCGACGTAGAGACAGGAGTAGCCACGTTCGTCCAACGCCGCCCGGTCGCGCATCGCGCCCTGCACGCGGATCTCGCTGCCACGCAAGAATCGTTCGCTGCCGACGTGCAGGTAATGGCCGTCGACCTGACCTTCCACGCCGAGACCGACCTTGTAGTGCGTCGCGTCGCATATCGGCACTTCCACGCCGACCACGCGCGCCCGCGCGCGCAGCGCCTCGGCCACCGGGTGCTGCAATCGCGTCTCGGCTGCCACCGCGAGGGCCAACAGGCGATCGACCGAGATGTCGCGCCCATACGGGATTACGTCGATCACCTCGGGTACGCCATGCGTCAGCGTACCAGTCTTGTCGAACACAATGGTGTCGACCTCGGCCAGCCGCTCCATGTGACCGCCGCTCTTGATGATGATGCCGGCACGCGCAGCATGCGTCATCGAGGCAAGCACGCCGGTGGGTGCGGCCACACGAATACCCGTGCCGAAATCCACAATCACCAGCGACAGGAAGCGCTGGAAGTCGGCGGTGAGCGCGGCCGTGCCCACGGCAAGGCCCAGCGTCGGCATGACAAGCCGGTCGGCGAAGCGCTCGGCGTGATTCTGCATCCGCGTGTCGCCAACAGGCGCGGCATCCACCAGCCGGGCGATCTGTCCGGCTGTCGTTTCGACGCCCACGCGGATGGTCCGTAACCTGATCTGCCCCTCGCGCAGCACGGTGGCCGCGAACACCGCGTCACCCGCTTCGCGGAGCACCGGCAGACTTTCGCCGGTGATGGTCTTCTGATCGACCAGAGCGCTGCCACCGACCACCTCGCCGTCAGCCGGGATCATTTCTCCGGGGTAGACCATCACCACGTCCCCCGCCACGAGTTGTGCCGCGGGGACGGCAACCACCGCACCGTTCCGCACCAGCCAGGCCGAGCGGTCCTGGAACTCCATCAGCTCGGCGATCGCCTTCTTCGATCCGGCCGCCGTGAGATCGCGGATCCAGTCGCCCAGCCGGATCAGCCAGGTGATGATGCACCCGGTCACCAACAGCCCCTGGCCGATCGAGGCGCTGATGGCCAGCGTGTCCAGGAAGTCCACGTTCAGCCGGCGCTCGCGATGCCAGACGCCCCAGGCACGGCTCGCGATCGGGATGGCATTCCACACCATCAACGGCACGTTGATAGCAGCGACCAGCGGGTTGGCGACAAAGGCCAGGCCGAGCGACAGCGTGGGCAGCGCAAGGATCTGCCCGCCCGTCCGACGCTGCGGCACAGCGGGATAGGGATGAGGCGACATCGACGCGGACATCGGCGTACTGGCCGCGTCCGCGATGAGTTCCTGCAACCCGGAGAGCGTCGCGCCCGCCAGCCAGGCCAGCATCAGCTCAACCAGCGGCCGCCGCGCCTCGTCGTAGCTCACCACCAAAGCGGCACAGTCGTAGTTGACCCGGACATCGCGCAGCCCGTCCTGCCGCCGCAACCAGGCCAGCAGTTGCTCCGACAAGGCGGTTTTCTGGCCGAGTGCTGGGACGTGCAGCCGGATGCGTCCTGATATCCAGTGTCGAACCGAGAATTCCACGGGGCACGTTCAACTGCTGCGGTCGTATTTCTCAGGTCTCGTCGTTGTCGTCATGCGCATGCAATTCGACGAAGTGGTTGAGTGAGAAGATCACCAGGGTCACCCACATCGGCGTGGCT
>JASHQG010000072.1 GCA_030037665.1 Acetobacteraceae bacterium | reverse complement strand
TTGGCGGGGACGTAGAGGATCAACGCGGTCATCCCCAGCGCCCACGTGCGTGTGGTGCTGTCGCGTTTGCGCGGGCAGAGGACGAAGCCGCAGCGGGGACAACGCGCGCCCGGAACGGCGCGCACGACGAAGCCGCATGTATCGCACCCGAAGCGGCGGAATGCCGTGCCCCGGGCGCCGCGATCGGCGCGCACCGCGCGCCTGATCGGGCGGCCGATCGCCTCCCATACGGCTTCCGGATCGAGTGTCGCATCCGCCGCTACCATCGCCAGGATCAGACCGCCGAGCGCGTACAACGCAGGTCCGATCTCGATATGCACCAGGCTGCCAAGCCGCACATAGGCGACGAACACGCCGAGCATATAGACCTCAACCATCGACCACGGCCCTAACCACTCGACCAAAGAGAACAGGGCGCGGATCGCCGGTGCGTGGATCCGGCGGTGGGCGGCCAACAGAACGATGATGGTCGCGACCAGCCGCGCGAGCGGTGCTGCAAACGTCACCGTCAGCACGATCGTGGCGAGGTCCCAGCGGCCGTAGCTTTCCAGGAGCGAGGGGCCGGTGAACAGCGAGGCGGTTCGGAACTGGCCGGCCCGGCTCACCGTCATCAGCCCCATCGTGGCGCCGATCGTCAGCAGCACGAGCGCGGTCAGACAGAACGCAAGCGGTGTGCCGAACGGGTCGTGGCGGGTGTGGCGCAGCACCGCATCGCAGCGCAGGCAGACGGCGCGGGCCGCCGGCGGCATGGGTGGCACGAGTTGCAGCAGACCGCAATCAGGGCATTCGCGCAGCCGTGCGGGGCTGAGCGTTGGCTCTGAAGCGACAGGCGCGGCGGCAAGGGCCATGGTGCTGGCTCGCTGGCTGAACGTTTCGCGCGGTTGCAGCCGGGTACCCGGCTATCGCGCTGAGGTCCAGTGAGCCTCTTTTCATCCAACCTCCAGCTGTGTGTTCAGGAGATCGGTAACCAGCATGCAGCCCGGCGCGTGGGTGATGCAGAAGTCCGGCCGGGCAGCGGCGATTACCGCCTGCGGGGTCACGCCGCAGGCCCAGAACACGGGGATCTCGCCGGGATGGATTGGCACCGGGTCGCCATAATCGGGGGCATCGAGGTTGGCGATTCCGAGCCGTTCCGGCGCGCCGATCTGCACCGGCGCTCCGTGGACACGCGGAAACCGTGCGGTGATCTGTTCCGCCCGGCGCGCATCGTCGGGCGTCATCGGCCGCATCGACACCACGAGCGGTCCCCTGAAGATCCCGGCGGGCACGCACGACCGCGAGGTGCGGTACATCGACACGTTCTGGCCGAGCGTGACGTGTCTGAGTTCGATGCCCGCCGCCATAAGGGCTGCTTCGAACGAGAACGAGCAGCCGATGGCGAAGCTCACGAGGTCATCGCGCCACAAGTGCCTGATATCGGTCGGCTGCTCGACCAGCGCGCCGTTGCGCCAGACCCGGTATTTCGGCAGGTCCGTGCGGATATCGATGTCCCCGCCGAGCGCGGCGAACGATGTTTCGCCTGGCTCTGCGACGTCGAGCAGCGGACAGGGGCGTGGATTGGCGAGCGCGAAGCGGTGGAAATCGTCGGCCAGCGCTTTTGGCAGGATCACGAGGTTCGCCTGCACGTTGCCCGGCGCGCAGGCCGCGGTGGGGGCCGTCCAGGCACCGGAACGGATAACCAGACGCTGCGCCAGTCCGTCAGCGGCTCCCAGTCGCGGCATCGCATCCATCGCCCTCTCCGTTGCTTCGTGTCCAGGCCATTGCGCGTTCGCCACCGGCTGCGGCCGATCCGCCTCGGGCTGAAACGCGCGAAGGGCGCTTTCGTGTCATGGCCGGTGAGGCCAGGCCACGCTTGCTTTTCAATCAGAGGTGCAGCGACGACGCAGTCGAGCCGGCCAGGCCCCTGCATGACGGGTCGGTTGGCTTCTTGCACCGGACCCCCGAACCGCGTCGATTCGATGCATCAGATTGGCACACGTCCCTTGATCGCGTTGGCGCGCGCAGCGTAGCTGATGCGACCGTCGGTGCTGGCCGATAGACGCGCACGCAGCTTTTCCTTCACACCGGCGACGTCGTGTGGCGCCATGGTGGCAAGCGTCGGGCGGATGATGCCGGTTCCGGTGCTCACGGTCCAGAAATCATCGAAATCGGTGAATGTCCGCCGCGGCGCGATCTCGCGGACTTCGATCTCCGTCAGCCCGGCCTTCGTCCACAGCGCCTGCATGGCGTCTTTGCGCGATGCATCCACGCTCGGCGGCAGCGGGGGCACAAACCCGAACGCGCGCAGTTCGCCGAGGATCGGTGCAAACGGGAAGCCACCGCTCTCCATATCCCAGGCGTATGCGGCAACCGTGCCGCCCGGTGCGACCGCGCGGACCATTTCCGCGAGCCCCTTGGCCGGATCGGGAACGAAGAAGATCACCAACGCCATTGTGGCCGCGTCAAAGCTGCCATCGGCAAACGGCAACGCCATGGCATCGCCGAGCTGAAACGTCGCGCCGCGCGCGCCGGGGCGTGCCCGCGCAAAGGCGAGCTGCGCGTCGGATGGGTCGATGCCATGGAGCGCCGCGGGGGCGCAGCGTTGCATCACCAGCTCGGTAAACGCGCCGGTGCCGCAACCGACATCGAGCCAGCGCAGGCCGGTTCGCGGCGCCAGCCAGTCGAGGAAGATCTGGCCGGCAATACGGCTCCAGCCGCCCATACCGCGTTCATACGCGGCGCCGTCGTCGAAGCGAATCGCGGGTGCAGCCATGCGTTGGGTACCCCTCTCCTTTGCCAGCGGAGGCTATGCTGGACAAAGAGAGAACGCATGGCAAGAAATCACGCGGCCTCGTACCATCCCTGCGATCGCAAGAAGGCATGTGGCTTTGGTGCCGGTGTTGGGCAGGATAACCATGGCCTGGGTTTTTTCTGCGGCCGCCCCTCGGCCGCCGCGACCGGCTGACGCGCAAGCAAGCCGCCGTCGCTCCAATGCGCGCCGCGTCGTGCAGCCAATCGCGACAACCCGTTGCCCCTCCGGGCCCGCTCCGATAGGTTCCGCCGCCGCATTGCCGGGAAACTCCTCCAATGTCTCTCACCGCCGAACGACTCGACCGTATCCAGCCCAGCCTGACCATCGCGATTGCCACCAAGGCGCGTCATATGATCGCCGAAGGCAAGAATGTGATCAGCCTGTCGCAGGGCGAGCCGGATTTCGACACGCCGCGTAACGTCAAGGACGCTGCGATCCGCGCGATCGAGAACAACGAATCGCACTACACGGACGTCGCCGGCACGCCGGCGCTGCGCAAGGCGGTGGCGGAGAAGTTCACGCGGGACAGCGGACTGGATTACAGGCCGGACGAGATCATCATCTCCACCGGCGGCAAGCAGGTTATTTTCAACGCCATGCTGGCGACGCTCGACAAAGATGACGAAGTCATCATCCCGAGCCCGTGCTGGGTCAGCTATCCCGACATTGTCAGCCTGGCTGACGGCAAGCCGGTGCTGGTACCGTGCAGCCAGAACAACGGCTTCAAGCTACGCGCCGAGGACCTCAACGCGGCGGTCACGCCGCGTACCAAGTGGTTCATGCTGAACAATCCGTGCAACCCGACGGGCGCTGCCTACAGCAAGGACGATCTGAAGCCGATCTGCGAGGTGTTGCTGAAGCATCCGAATGTCTGGATCTTCACCGACGACATTTATGAGAAGCTGGCGTATGACGGGTTCAGGCCGGCGACGATCCTGGAAGTGGAACCGAGGCTGCGTGACCGCACGGTCACGATGAACGGATGCTCCAAGGCGTACGCGATGACCGGCTGGCGCATCGGCTTCGCCGGGGCTCCGGTGCAACTGATCAAGGCGATGGACAAGCTGCAGAGCCAGTCGACCTCCAATCCGAACTCGATCGCGATGGCTGCTGCGGTGGAAGCGCTGACCGGGCCGCAGGAATCGATCGAGGCCATGCGGAAGATCTTCGAGGAACGCCGCAATCTGGTGGTGAGCGAGCTCAACAAGGCGCCGGGACTCTACTGCCACAGGCCGGAGGGCGCATTTTACGTCTATCCCTCGATCAACGGCTGCATCGGCAAGACCACGCGCGGCGGCAAGAAGATCACCGACGACGAGAGCTTCGTACTGGCGCTGCTGGAGGAAGAGGGCGTGGCTGCCGTGCACGGCGCGGCGTTCTGCTATCCCGGCTACATTCGCATCGCCTACGCCAACTCGACCGAGGAGCTGACAGAGGCCTGTCAGCGTATCCGGCGTTTCTGCGAAGGGCTGCATTGATGCCTGGACTCTCCAAACGGCTGAGCCGCGTTGAAGTCGCCGCCAGCGTCCAGATGACGATCAAGGCGCGCGAACTGCGTGCTGCCGGCAAGAACGTGATCACGCTCACCACTGGAGAACCGAATTTTGCCAGCCCGCCGCACGCCATTGAGGCGGCGCACCAGGCGGCGTTGCGTGGCGAGACAAAGTACCCGCCAATCGACGGCACGCCCGACTTCAAGGCGGCGATTCAGCGCAAGTTCAAGCGCGACAACGGCATCGACTACGCCCTGGACGAGATCTGTGTCGGCAACGGCGGCAAACAGTGCCTGTTCAACGCGATCATGGCGACGGTTGATCCCGGCGATGAAGTACTGATCCCGGTGCCGTCGTGGATCGCTTACGCGCAAATGACGCAGCTCTGCGAAGGCACGCCGGTTTTTGTCAACTGCCCGCAGAACAACGGCTTCAAGCCGCGGGCGGAGGATATCGACGCGGCGATCACGCCGAAGACCAAGTGGTTGGTACTGAACAGTCCGAACAATCCGACGGGCGCGGTGATGACGGCGGACGACATGCGCGCACTCGCCGCCGTCATGCGCAAGCATCCGCATGTCTGGATTCTGTGCGACGACATGTACGAGCATCTGATCTTCACCGGAGTCGAGCACGCGACGATGGCGCAGGTGGCGCCTGAGCTGAAGGACCGCACGCTGACCGTTAGCGGCGTTTCCAAGACCTATGCGATGACCGGCTGGCGCATCGGGTTTGCGGGCGGGCCGCGGCCGCTGATCAAGGCGATGGTGAATATGCAGGGGCAGGAGACGGCCGGCATTTCTACGGTCGGGATGGCTGCGGCTGTTGCCGCGCTGAACGGTCCGCAGGACGGCGCACGCGAGCAAAGCATCGCGTATCAGCGCCGCCGCGACATTGCCGTGGAGATGCTGAACGCGTCGAAAGGAATCACCTGCCACAGACCCGAGGGCGCATTCTACGTGTTTCCGAACGTCGCTGGATGTCTCGGTCACACCACGGCCGGTGGCAAGCTCCTGAACTCCGACGAGGACGTGTGCCTGGCGCTCCTGGAGGAAAAGTACGTGGCGACGGTGCATGGCGCGGCGTATCATATGAGCCCGTACCTCAGGATCAGTACTGCGACGGCGGACGGTGATCTGGTCGAAGGCTGCCGGCGCATTGCTGCCTTCTGCGAGGAGTTGGGCTAAACGTGAACCGTGGCCGGTCTTCCTTCCCCGTCGAGGAGGGTGGTCGGGACATCCAGCGAGGTCACGAATTGCCGCCCTCACGCCAGTGCCCGCCTCCGAGTGGGGAGGGGGCATCCGATCGGGCTGCCGCGTCTCCTGTCCTGCGTCCGGGATGCGATACCGACGCAAAATCCATCATTGCCCTGATCGGCACCTGTTGGTCGCAATATCCCGGCATCTGCATGGACGTGGATGGTGAGATGCCCGAGTTGCGCGCTCTCGCATCTTACTACGCAGCGCGGGGCGGTGCCCTGTGGATCGCCGAATCGGGCGGTGACGTCGTCGGCATGATCGCCATTCGGCCGCACGAAGCGAACCGCTGGGAGATCTGCCGCCTCTACGTGCATCCATCCCGCCATGGCGGCGGCCTCGGTCATCATCTCCTGGACCGCGCCGAAGCCCATGCGCGCAGCGCGGGCGCCGATCAGCTGGTATTGTGGACCGACACCCGCTTCGAGCGCGCGCACCATTTCTATGAAAAGCGCTCCTACGTGCGCAGCGGGCCGTTGCGTGTGCTGCACGACATCTCGAATTCTCTCGAATTTCCCTACGCCAAGCCGTTCAATGGCGTTGCGGTGCTGGATGCCGCGGCGGCCGCATCGGCGGAGCCGCGGCTCTCTGACATCCTGAGCGCCTGCGCTGCAGAGGACGCTGATGTGGCTTTCCTGCCGCCGCTCAATCCGGACGCGGCGCGCGGCTTCTGGCGCGGCATTGCCAAGGAGGTTGCGGGCGGCATCCGCGTCCTGCTCGGCGGCTGGGTCGAGGGCGTGCTGTGCGGCACTGTCACGTTGGCCTTGGCCGGCGCCGAGAACCAGCCGCATCGGGCGGACGTCGAGCATCTGATGGTTCATCCTTGCCACCGCGGCACCGGGCTCGCCCGGGCCATGATGAGCCGGTTGGAGCAGGAGGCTCTCCGTTCCGGACGGACGCTGCTGACGCTGGATGCACGTGCCGGCGACCGTGCCGAACATCTCTATCGCTCGATGGCGTGGAAAGAAGCGGGCGTGATCCCCGGCTACACGCTGCGAGCGGACTACACGCCGGCTGACGCGCGGTTGTTCTGGAAGGCGCTGACCCACGGCGATCGCGTTTGATCCGCAACCAGGTGCGATTGGTCCACAGTGACCAGAGATCGCGATCGGGAAGCGCGGATCATTCGCTCCGTGCCGCGCTTCGGCGATGCCCGTGACCGAAAAAGGGCAAAGCATCGCCCTTCCGGGGCAGGCGTCAATCAACCGGGTCTATTGATTCAGTTGTTCAAGATTGACGCGGTCACTCGTGCGCGGTGATGTCAACTTTGCTGCCGCACAGCGCCGGCCCGGAATCCAGCCGAGGAGATCGGTCCATGATTA
>JASHQG010000664.1 GCA_030037665.1 Acetobacteraceae bacterium | reverse complement strand
AGGCCGGATCTACAGCTATCAGCGACCGCATCATCCGGTCCATGCGGCGCTGAACGGGCACGGTCCCTATCTCGTTGTTCTCGTCGAACTCCCGCACGCCGGCAATGTGCGGATGGTCGGCAACCTGCTCGGCAATCCCCGGCAGGACGTGAAGATCGGCGCGATGGTAGAGGCGGTATTCGAACCGCATACCGACTTCACGCTGGTGCAATGGCGGCTGGTGTAGTCACAAGACCTCCCCCCACGCGGCAGAGGTCGCGGTCCAAAATGCCGCGGGCGGTTGCACGCACCACGGTCTGGCCCATCTCTGAGGCGTGCGTCAGTTCCTGATCACCGCCGGCCTGCTGCTGTTGGTTGTGGGGCTGCTGTGGCCCTGGATCGCACGGCTCGGTGGTTTATTACCGTTTGGCCGGCTGCCAGGCGACATCAGCGTGGTGCGCCCGGGCCTCAGCATTCACCTCTGGTTCGGCACCGGGATTCTGGTGTCGGTCGTCCTCTCGCTGATCCTCTGGCTGCTCCGGCGCTGACGCGCGGCGCAGGCACCGCGCGTCAGCCCGATCGGGATCCGCTTACTCCGCCGCCACGCGCAGCCCCGGTGCGTTCTCCGCCAGCACCGCCGCCGCTTCCTTGGCAACGCGCGTGCCCTCGAAGAACTGCGGATTCTGCGTGCCCCACAGCCGGACCGTGTTGGCAAATACGAACTCGCGGAAATCGGCGTCCGTGAGGAAGCCGTCCTCCACGAGCTCGTACGCCTCCGGCAGCGGATTGCGCATGTCGATCACGTCGAAATGCCCGATGTCGGAGCTGTAGATCGCGTTCAACTTCGCGCCGAACGGGTTGGTCTTGCCGAACGCCCAGGAGATCGTGCGGTCGTCGGCCTCGCAACCGAAATAGTACGGCGTGGCGTAGAGGTCGATCCAGTCCTGCTTACGCGTAATCTTGCAGAGGGCGAAGTCGTCGAGCTCTTCCAGACCACCCGTCAGGTTCATCTGCTCCGGATCGGGATAACCGTCGCGCGCTTTCAACGCGGCGGCGATGTCATCATAGCCGTACTTCTGCACCAGGCTCATGAGCAGCTCGCGGTCGAGCTTGTCGGGGCGCATGTTCTCAAGAGCCCTGGCGTTCCGACGCTCCCAGTGCTCAATCAGGTCACCGAACAACTGGCAGCCCCAGGCCACACCGCCTTCCAGGAAGGCGAAGCGCAGTTCAGGGAAGCGCCGCGTTACACCGCCGAGGAAGATGCCCTTCGCGGCCGCATGTCCCGCATCCGCAAAGTGGCCGATATGGTTGTAGGTGAAGTTCGTCGGTGAGTTGCGCAGCGCCTGGTTGCTGCCGGTGCTATGGAACGTCGGTGCGATCTTCAGCTCGACGCATTTCGCCCACACCGGATTGTAGTCATACAGTCCATCCACGCCGAACACCTCATAGCCAACCGCGAGCCGGCGGATGTCCGGATTGTCCGACTGTGCTGACTCAACCGGCCGCGGCATCGCACTTCCAAACATGCCGACCTTGGTGCCAAGCTGCTTAGTCACGAATTCGAGCTCGGCGATCGCCTCATCCGGCGTGTGCATCGGAATGATCGCCGCCGGCGTCATGCGGTCGCTGAGCTTGCCGAAGTATTCCGCGGACACGATGTTATAGGCACGCACGACGGCGCGGCGCGTCTCGTCATCGCGTATGCGCGGTACGCGCAGCCCGGCGGTCGGGTAGACAATCGCGAAGTCGGCGCCGAATTCGTCGAGGCGGTCATACAACATGCGCGGCATCATCGCGGTGGCACGATCCAGCGTGTTACTGGTCTGGCGGGTCCAGAAACCGGGCATGGCCACACGACGGCGTTTACGCTCGTTGACAGACATCTGCAGTGCATCACGCGTGGTGCGCATCGCCGCGAGGAAACCATCCGCCGCCTTGTCACCGCCGACCTTGCGCATCCTCTCGGCAAACACCGGGTCGTATTCGACCCAGTGACCGTCACCATCAATGACAGGATGCTTGAGCCGGTCGCGGATCTGTGCGGGGCTCAAATGGCCGTTGGCACTCATGGCTGTCCTCCCGTGGGATTGCCGGTTGATCACAACACGCTCTTCTTCGAAAAGAACGCTAGGTCCGCAAAAACTGGCGAGTCAAGCGGTGAGCTGATCGCAATCCTGATCAGCGGCAACAGCAACTTTGCGCTCAAAGTGAATGGTAACGATCACAATGTCCGTACGCCTCACTGGCCGCAGGCGAGAGCCGTTGAGCTTCGAAGCGGCGAGGGTGCGGCGAATGCCACGTGCCTGCCGGAGCGCGCCGCCCTCAGCCGGCTCGGCGTCTTGACCTCTCCCGCGGCACGCGGGAGAGGTCAATGCAGCACCTCCGGAGGGCGCCCATGTCCACAGTGACCATCACGCCGTTGCATGCATCGCTCGGCGCCGAGGTTTCCGGCATCGACCTTTCTCGGCCATTAGACGCTGACATGCGCGAAGCATTATCGCACGCACTTGCCGAGCACCTCGCGCTTGTTTTCCACGGCCAGTCGCTCACCCCGGCGCAGTACCTGCAAGCGGCAACCGTGTTCGGGCCGCCGATGCGGCAGCACTACTCGCAGCACAACATGCCGGACTATCCCGATATCGGCCTCGTCTGGCACCGGAACGGCCAGCGCCCCGCCGAGCGCTGGCACACCGACCACACCAACCGCGAGCGCCCGCCCGCGGCGACCATACTCTATGGCGTGGCCATACCCTCCGCCGGCGGCGGCACCAGTGTTGCCAACATGCGCGCTGCCTATGCCGCTCTGCCGGAAGCGGAGCGGACACGGCTCGACACGCTGCGCACCGTCAACAGCCTGGACGACACGCACACCGATACCCGCACGGAAGACATGGAAAAATACGGCCAGCCTGTCATGCATCCGATGGTACGCACGCATCCGGTGCACGGGTCACGCGCGGTCTATTTCCACGTTACCAAAACAGTGAATATCGAAGGCATGTCACCGCAAGACAGCCGTGCCTACCTGAACGATCTCCTGGAGCGCATGATCAAACCGGAGATCGTCTATCACCACGCATGGCGCAAAGGAGATGTGCTGGTCATCGACGACCGCGCGACGATGCACCGCGCGCACGGTGATTATGACCGCAGCCAGAGCCGCGTGCTGTGGCGGATCATCGTCGAGGGCGATCGGCCGCGGCTGGTGTGACGGCACACGCCTGAGATAGGCTGCGACGGATTGAGCTGCAGGAGACCATGAGGATGAGCGAAGAGATCGCAACCCTTGGCGGTGGCTGCTTCTGGTGCCTGGAGGCGGTGTTCAAGGATCTGCGTGGCGTTAACTGGGTGATGTCGGGCTATTCCGGCGGCAGCCTGGTCAATCCCTCGTACAGGCAGGTGTGCTCCGGCATGACCGGGCACGCCGAAGTCGTGCAGGTGAAGTTCGATCCCGACGAGCTTTCGTATGCCGACCTGCTGCGTGTGTTTTTTGCCATTCATGACCCGACGACTTTGAACAGACAGGGCAACGACGTCGGGACCCAGTACCGGTCGGTGATCTTCACGCACTCGGACGCACAGAAGGCGACGGCGCAGGCGGTGAGACAGGAAATCGCCGAGGCGAAGATCTGGCGCAATCCGATCGTTACCGAAATCGTGCCGTTCGAGGCGTTCTACCAGGCCGAGGAGGAGCACCACGACTATTTCGCGCAGAATCCGTGGAGCGGCTATTGCCAGGTGGTGATCGCGCCGAAGGTGGCGAAGTTCCGCAAGCAGTTCACCGACCGGCTGAAGCGCGCCGCCGCAGCGTAGTCGGCCCGCCACGGCCGCGCCTGACCCGGCGGTGCATGCCTGATCGGCGTCGGCGGAGGACGGGCATGAATAGCCGGCAAGTGGCCGCCACGCGGCAGGCATCCTGCCGGCCCGCTGATTGACGCCGCGTGCCGCTGCCGGTACTCAACCCCCGGCCAGCGTCGCGTCCCGGAAGGACAATGTCATGGACCTGAACTTCACACCCGAGGAAATCACGTTCCGCGAGGAAGCCCGCCGTTTCTTCCGCACTGAAATCCCGCAGTCCATCCGCGACAAGGTGGCGGAGGGCGAAGGTCTCACCCGCGACGACATGATCAGCTCGCAGCGCATCCTGAACGCGCGGGGCTGGGCGACGCCGAATTGGCCGGTGCAATGGGGCGGGCAGAATTGGTCCCCGGTGCAGGTCTACATGTACCAGGACGAGATGCAGCAGGCGAACGTGCCGACGCCGATCGGCTTCAACGTCACCATGGTCGGGCCGGTCATTGCGCAGTTCGGCAGCGATGAGCAGAAGCAGCGCTTTCTGCCGAGGACGGCGAACGCGGATATTTTTTGGTGCCAGGGATTTTCCGAGCCCGGATCAGGCTCCGATCTTGCCAGCCTGCGCACGCGGGCTGAGCGCAAGGGCGACAAATATCTCATCAACGGCCAGAAGATCTGGACCACGCTGGCGCAGTATGCCGACTGGATCTTCTGTCTTTGCCGGACCGATCCGGCAGCCAAGAAGCAGGAAGGCATTTCATTCATTCTGGTCGACATGAAGACGCCCGGCATCACGGTCCGGCCGATCGTCACCATCGATGGCGGACGCGAAGTCAACGAGGTGTTCTTCGACAACGTTGAAGTGCCGGCCGAGAACCTCGTTGGCCAGGAAAACAAAGGCTGGGACTACGCAAAATTCCTGCTCGGCAACGAACGTACCGGCATCGCGCGCGTCGGCGCATCCAAAGCAAAGGTCGCGCGGATCAAGGCGTTAGCCTCGATGGAACGCTCGGGCGACCGCCCGCTGATCGAGGACCCGCATTTCCGTGAGAAACTTGCCGCGGTGGAAATCGAGCTGAAGGCCTTGGAGATGACCCAGTTGCGCGTCGTTGCCGACGAGCGCCGGCGCGAGAAGGGGCGGCCGAATCCGGCGTCTTCGATCCTGAAACTGAAGGGCTCGCAGATCCAGCAACAGCTGACGGACCTGGTGATGGAAGTCGTGGGTCCGTACGCCATGCCGTACCAGCGCGATTTCGAAGGCCGCAACGAGGAGACTGTCGGCCCCGAGTACGCCAGTGAAGCGGCGCCGATGTATTTCAACTACCGCAAGGTGTCGATCTACGGCGGCAGCAACGAGATCCAGCGCAATATCGTCGCGAAAGCCATTCTCGGGCTTTAGCCGGCAAGGACGGCCGCGCCACGAAGCAACAC
>JASHQG010000663.1 GCA_030037665.1 Acetobacteraceae bacterium | reverse complement strand
CTATTTGCGCACGTCGTCGGTGATTGTATTACCAGTGAGACATCAAATTGTCTGCCGCCGTCAATTTGATGGATGCCGGAATATTATCCAAAACATGACCCGCTTCGGCCACAAAAATGCCGCGCCATGTCCTGCCAGATAGGCTTCCCTCGCTGTCATGGAGAGGAACATGGATAAGAAGGCCGTTGGACTGCTTGGTGCAGTGGCTGGATTGGCAACCATGAGTGCGGCGCATGCCACTGCCAACCCGATGCCGGAGGTTTCGCGGGCGTTGCAGGCGTCATCCTATGACGAGCTGCTCTCGCCAGTGCAGGATGCCGTGTCGTTGTTGAGGGCCGATGATGCCGCGCGCGCGCAGATTGAGGAGGTACAGGCGTACGTCTACTACAACTATGGGCCGCCGCCCTATGCCTACTACCAGCCGTATAATCCACCGTATGCCCCGTACTATTACTATCGCCATCACCACCACCACCACCATCATCATCATCATCACGATCATCACCATCATCACCACTGGCGATAGGATGGCACCAGCAGGGTTCAGACCGGGGGCCGCATGATGTGACGCGGGCCGTGGCCGGATCCACGACGTCGCCGACGGTCCTGATGTCGAGGTTGCTGGCGCGCGACCGCCGGTGAAGGTGGGCATGGGTGTTTGGACGGCACGCGATCACATGGCATCCGCCCATGCGACCCGGCCGCAGGTCCAACGACGGAGCGCATCGTGCGCGAGGTTACGCCTGACGGGCGCCCGGCGTATCGGTTTCGCGGATAAAGCATTACCCTTCAACAGCCGTCCGTTCGATCGATCCCAGTGAAAACGTGATGGGCCGTTGAGCGACCTTAGCCCGACGCGAGGGCCCACCCGGGAGCGGACGGAAATTGCCCCAATGTTGCGAAACGCGTCACCGCACTGCATCGGCCTAGATCCGGCTTACAGATTGACGAAGATCGCCGCACCGACTTCAGGTGCCCTCCGCCTCCAGGAACCTGACGAGCCGACCCCCCGCAAGTGGACAGCTCGCGTTCATCTCGCCGTGACATCATAAGGAGCGATTACCCCACCTGCCGGGCACATCAGTTGATCTGAGCGGGCGATACGGGCACGCGGTGATGATCGAGCGGTCCGTGCGGCGTGGGGTCCCAATTGAGGCAGTCGCATGAGCCGGTTCGTACGCGTGTCGTCCACCGAAGCGGGAAACGCACACAACGTCAACGATCGGATTGTGTCGAACGAGACAGGTGCCAGGCCGAAACAGACCCGAAGCGCAAGCGGTGATAGGACGTGATCAAAGACGTCATCGCCGACCGTGCAGACCCGATGTTGGAGACTGAAGGACTGAATTGCTGAGCTCTTGAGCGCTGCCGCTCCCGAAGTGGTTGCACTCGTGTCTGGAAAGGTGGAGAGTTCTCCCTCGCCCCTCAATGCCCCAAGGTTGCATCATGGTCCGACCGCGAACCCTTCTGGCTTTGCTCATTCTCTCGCTGTGCCTGTTCCCCGTGACCCCGCAGGCTGCCCTCAATCCGTTCCGCACTTCCCGCACTGGCCTGAATGACGCTGATCTGCAGGCGATGAACGCGGCTGCGGCCCGCCTCTATCAACAAGACACCGTTGCAAACGGCGCCACAGACCGCTGGTCCAATCCAAGATCAAGGAACAGCGGATCCATCACCGTCCTTCAGAGCTTCACGAAGTCAGACATGCAATGTCGCAGGCTGAGGTATGACATTCATCTGCACGCGCGTCAGACTACGCGTTCGTACACAGTGAATTGGTGCAAGACAGCCGCCGGAGTTTGGAAGTTATCGTAAGTTACGTCCTGCGGACTAAACGGAAACTGCGGCCGTCAAACACAAGGCTGTAGTCGGAGCTGGGCGAAGTTCCAACGTACGGCTCTATCGATCGACCCGGGTTCCCCACCATGCACAACTCGTAGGCAGTTTGGTCAACAGCAGCCGGAGAAGAAGACCTGTGGTCCGCCCGTTGCGGTCGGCGGTACCTGAGTGCCCGCAAGGGGTTCGCCCAGGGCCGGAGCCTTTTGGATGATTGGCCGATAGTAGCCGACTTACAGACGGCCAGTAGCGGCTCGGACCGATGCGAGATCCGGGACGCTGGCGTTGCCGCCGTTCATGGTCAGCGCTCTCTCGTCGACGAGCAAGCAATCCGGCAGTACCGCCACAAAGATCTCTAGTGGCGCTGGAGTCAGTGCCGGCCTAGCAACAGTGAGCGGCGCGCGACATTGCCACTCTATCAGCAAGTCTGGATGATCGCGTACGGTTGCCACCGGCCGGCACGTGCCGTCGCCGCGGTCTCAGCCAAGACCGGCGCACCGACGTTGACCGGGGCGCACGTTGAGGTGATCTTCGGCACGCAGCTGCAACCGCGGGGCTGTGCAGAACTTCACGCCACCGAATGTCTGACCAAGAAATTCGTCGAGGACCTTGTGATGGCCTGAGCGAAGGTTATCAATCTCGGAAGCTTCGACATCGCCCAATGTCGCGGCGAGGCGCCTGGGATCCGTCCAGGACACCGCTGGATCGTCGACCGGATTGCGTTCTGAAGCAGGAGGACAAACATGGCTACCTACACCATCAAGCCGCTCGTTACGGCGACCGCGATCAATACCGGCGGCCGCAACGGACATTCCGAAACGACCGACCATTCGGTCAGCGTCAATCTGTCGGTGCGCAAGGAAATGGGCGGGCCGGGGCTGCCAAATACGACAACCCCGGAGCATCTGTTCGCAGCTGGCTATGCGGCATGTTTTGGCGGAGCGATCGAATTCGTCGCGCATCAGCACAAGAAAAATGCTGCGGGAACCGTCGTGACTTGCTCGACGTCGGTGGGGCCGCGCGAGGGTGGCGGGTTTGGAATTGCCGTGACGATGCATGTAAAGGTGCCGGCATTGGCGGTCGACGAGGCGCGCGCCTTGGTGCAAGAGGCCCATGAGAAGGTCTGCCCCTACAGTCACGCAACGCGGGGCAACATCGACTTTGTCCTTGAGGTCGAAGGCAAATAAGAAATCGCCTGCCAGGCTGACCGTCTGACAGGCTGCGCGGCTGCTGGTCCCTTCGCTGGCCTGATCCGCTGGCCGCTCCGGCATGGCCTCGGAGCCGATTTCGGCGCGGGAATGTGGAACTGCGGCGGCGCAGGCAATGGGTGGCGCCCCAGGGATCGGTTGCGGCAAACAGGCAGCAACCCAATCGGGATCCAAGGTGCCGCCGGCGCTGGGCGATGGTTGGCTAAGTGCCTGAAACGATTGGCGTGCCGGAGAGGATTCGAACCCCTAACCCCCAGATCCGTCG
>JASHQG010000662.1 GCA_030037665.1 Acetobacteraceae bacterium | reverse complement strand
CCCGGGTCGTGCAGGAACGTCAAGCGTGCCGCCGCAGACATGGCGGGTTACCGCAGGATCAGGCTGCGGCCGGGTACGCGGTGCAGCAGGCGATGGCGCGAGAGCCAGACCAGCCGCCCGCCCAGTCCGAAGAAAACCAACACCATGCCCGCGGCAGCGGCCAGCACCAGGCGGAGTGCCTCAGCGCTGCCCGAGTACACCCAGATGCCGTACACCTCCTGCATCCCGATCGGCGCGGCAGGCGCGGGGGGCAGCACAGCCGGAACCAGCACCACGTCCACCTTGTCATACGACAGACCGGACACGCCGCCCGAAACCAGCATCTTTATTTGCGGCACCAGGTCGCTCACATGCGAGCCTTGCTTGTATTTCACGAACACGGATGCCGAGGCCGCCGCCACGTCGCGGCGCAACGGATCGTTATCGGGGATGACGATCTGGACGCGGGCCGCCAGCACCCCATCGATGTCCGAAATCGTATGCGACAATTCTTCGCCCAGCGCGTAGATCATGCGGGCCCGATCTTCGGTGGGCGATACGATGAGACCGTTGCCTTTAAACACATCAGCAATGGAGTCGTAATGTGGCCGCGGCAGGCCGTGCGCCCGCAGCAGATCCACCGCATCGGCAAAGCGGCTCTGCTCCACCCAGACCGTGAGTGTGTTGGTCTTGGGATCGATGTCGCGGCTGGCCGGGATACCGTTGCGCAGCAGCAACGCGGTTTCCTCGTTGGCCTGTCGCTCGGTCAGCCCCGTGTTGAGCTCGGTTTTGCAACCGGCCAACAGGACCAGCGCAAGCAGCGTCAGTACACAGCGCAGCGACGACCGTGTCATTGTGTCTTTATCAATGTGTTAACGGAGCTGGTGAACGTGGTCGCCGCATTGCTGACCAACGTGGCTTCAAGCGCGAAGCTGTAGGTTTGCATCATGACGCCCATCGACTGGCGCTCGAGTGCTTCGCCTTCCTGCATGGCCTGCGCCATCGTGAGCTGGCGCGGGGTGTTGGGATCAGCCGATGGTGTTCCGTCGGTGGTGGTGGTGGTCGAGGTCTGTGTCGGCTCGGAGGACGTCGCCTGCGCCACGGTATTGCGGAATTGCGCATCGCTCGCGTTGAAATTGTCGATGCCCGAGAGCAGGGTCTTGCCGATCGCGTCAGGACCGGCGTTCAGTGCGGCACCGGCCGCGTTCATTGCCGAACGGAACACGTCGATCTGCATCGGCTGCGCAGACGGTGCCGGTTGCACGGGCGGAAGCTGTGTCAAGGCTGTCATCGCGGCTCCAGCGCAGAGGGAGAAATGCCGGTGGCTCAAACCAAGCCACCGGCATGGGTTACCGACGCTCAGGCCCGGGAATCGTGGTGAGGGACCTGCTGGGACATCATGTCGATTGCGACCCCGGCTGTGACATCATGTGCGACAGCTCCTGCATCATCATCATCGAGTAGAAGCTCTGTTGCTGCCCCTCGAGGAGCGCCATCAACCGCTGCTCAAGCTGGTACGTGCCGTGGGCTGAGGCGGCGCCGCGCGGATCGCCAACCAGGCCGCCGCCCGCACCATCGAGGTCAGTCTGGCCTCCCTGCGCATTTGGCGTGATCTCGCGGCCCATGCTGCCGTTTGCGTTGTTATAGTAAAGATCGCCGTCCGCACCGAGCGTGATGTCGGTTGCCGTCGGCGTGTTGTACAACGCGCTTTGGTAGCGTCCGTCATTCATGACGCCGGAAAGGGTGACGCCATTCGCGAACCCCTTGGCCCCGGTACCGCCCATCGTCACCGCCTCGTTCCCCCGGGTAATCGATACCTGGGCAATATGCGACACACCCTTGCTGTTGGTCGCGGTCGGCTGAATGTGGATAACCGTGCCGTCCTGCAATTGAATATTGAGGTTATCCTTCTGGAACTGGGCAATATTTTGGCCGTTCACCTTGATATGCGGATCGCCCCAGACTTCAGTGCTCTGGTGGGTCACGTTGTTAGTAATAGTCAGTGACCCATCGTTCTTCGTGCTGGCGGTGATGGTGTATTCGCCGGTATTCACTGAGTCGCCCGACACGGTCAGGCCGCCAGAGGCGGATGGCGTGTTGCCGCCGGCCGGTGGCTCCGTCGGATCGCAGTGTGTCGGATCCGACGTCGACGTCGGCATCGGCGCAGGCATACAGGTGTTCTCGGGCGCCGGGGTGTTGCACGCCGTTGGGTCGCTCGCGGGATCTGAGTTCCCGTCGCGGTTCAGCAACGCGAGCGCCTGGCGCAGGAGCTGCGCGCGGCGCTCCGGATTGTGTGTCTGTCCGGCCTCCATGATGTCTGACATGGCGCGCTGCTGCGTCGACGCTCGATCGTGGGTCGACCGCCCGCCATCGCAATCCCACACCGGGTCGCGGCCCAATCCGTGGTGGCCGTCGAGGAACGGCGATCCGCCACATCCGAGCTGGGTGTCGCGGCCAGGTTGAAGTACTACGTGGTGCATAAAGTTTTCCCTTCTCCGTACCGTCCGGATGTGACCGAACCGCGCGGCTTAAAGGAAGGCGGCGACGATCGGCAGCACGTCGCCGGCGATTTGCCCAATCTCGCTCCCTGCGCTGCTGCCACCGGAGTTGCTGCTGCTGGCGGCGCTGCTCTGGGCCATGTTTTGCTCGAGCACCTGCATCAGCTCCCCGAGGAAATCGCCGCCGTCCATAGCGCCAGCCATATCGCCGACTACGCCTTCGATGGCGCCCATAAATCCACTCATCCCTTCTCTCCCATCCATTGCGGTCGATGTTTACCGTGAGGCAGCGCTCGACAGACCGCCATCGGCGCCTCCACCCCCTCTCGTGCGTGATTCGGGGCTACAGTGTCACGTGCGCAACGCATGATCCTCGGCGCCGTCATGGGCTTTCCGCCGTGCCGCGAAACACATGGACTTCGGTGACACCGTTCCTGGCACCCGCCGCCAGCGCGGCGAGCGTCTGGTCTACCAGCATGGCGTAATGAGGCGGTCCATCGACCGCCGCGACACCAGAGGCTGTGGCGATCCGCACGGGCCAGCGGTCATCGCTCACACCAAGTTCCTGCAAGGTCTGCTCGAGTTCGCCGGCCCTCACCGGGCCGAGCGGCATGACCTTGGATACGGCCTCGTCATAAGCTGTGACAAACACCGTCCGGTCGTCGTAGTACCAGTCAAATCCATACAACCCGCCAAGGCGATCGAGCATGGTCACCGCTGGCGCCGCGGGCAGCCGGCCATGCACCTGGCCGTGTACGTGCGGGCTGATGACCGCGCGCAGCCCAAGCTGCGCGGCAATGCCGGCGATGACGTCGCGCAGGTCCTGGTCCACCACGGAGTACCGGACAACGCGGTGCTCATCCGGCAACGCTGCGGCCCTGGCTTCAACCGCCGCGAGCAGCGGGGCGAGCGCTAAGAAAGATCCAGTTGCAAGAAACACGGCAAGGCAGCTTCGAGGAAGTACGGCGCCTTCCCGATTCGCATTAACTTGCCGCGGCGTACGCATTGATTTTCATACCGAAGCAACGCGCAGCAAATGATGCTCTTGGCCACCCGACGCGCGCTGGCGCTGTTTGAGTCGGTAGCACACTAATCTTTCCCCTCCACGTTTTCTTGCAGGAAATAGCAGCATGATTGCGACGCAGGTGCCAATCACCATGGCGCGATGGCGGGCGAGTCTTAAGACACTTCTATGATCGTTCGATGATCGGCATTTCGTGAACCGCTCAGCCGGCACTCCGCGGGCATTAATCGTTGACGAGGCGCATACGCCACGGCCACCATAACCATGATCGCTGCGGTGATCAGAGTGCGGCGTGTCTTGAAAATCTCTTGTCCGCACCAGCAAGGGGAGGGAATCGGTTAGTCCACGAGAGATCCATCTCATCGTTAGTGAATCAACGCCGGCTCGATCGCGGACGAATGGCGTTGCACCATCCTCGTCCATGAGCGGCGACGCTCCAACGTCTGGGGCGGCACTCAGTCGCAGGCGGCGACTACGAATGCACGGCAAACGAACCTGAAGGCACGGCAAAGGAGAGAGATATGACGACCAGTGTGGGCAGTATGACCTCGGGTCAGCTCAGCGACTCGCTCGACACGCTGCAGGATCAGATGAACGCGAAGGAACTGCAGCTCTACACCTACGCCGCTAAATCAAGCTTCAACCAGTCGATGGCGCAGACACTCGGGGAGCTGGCGACCAACGCGGCAAAAGCCAAGCCCGAAGTCTAAACGCTCGGCGCTTACACGAAGATCGCACGGCGCCGGCACGACCGCCGGTGCCTGCGCTTTGCCGGTTATCCGGAAGGGACGCGTCATGCAGCAGAAAGCTGCAGCGGATGGTACGTGGCGCCTCGAGATTGCCGACGGTCCGAATTCAGGGGCCGTCGTGTCGCTTGCGCCAGGACGCTATCGGCTGGGCTCGGATACGGGCGATGATATCGTGCTCGCCGACCGGAATGTCGTCCCGTCGCATGCTGTGCTGCAGTTGACCAGAGACCACGCCGATATAACACCGCTGGCGGGTGGGATCGTTTTACGCCGCAGTGCGCTCAGGACAGGCCAGCCGAAAATGCTGAGGCGCGGCGCGGTGGTGACGATCGGGGCCACCCGTATTCGCGTGGCGGCAACCG
>JASHQG010000661.1 GCA_030037665.1 Acetobacteraceae bacterium | reverse complement strand
CGTTCATCGCACGCGCGTAGCGCATACCGGTGCGGCCCAACGGGACGGGCGGCATCGGCGGATTGCGTGGCGGCACGCCCGGATCGCCGGCCAGACCGGAGACACCCATCATTCGGTCGTTCTCTTCGAAGAACGGCTCCAGCGTCCAGTAGTCGATCGGCCAATCCTCGGCGACGCCGTCGAGCGAGCGCACGCGGAAATCGGAGGGATGCATGCGCGGGAAATGCGCCGTGTAGAACACGGTGCCGCCCCCCACGCCGTTGAAGTTGGCCACCTTCATCAGCGACGCATCGTCGTTGATCGGGTAGTCGGTGTCGCGTGCGCGCCGGTTCGGGCTTATGTCATAATCACTAAAGCGGCGCGCTTCCCAGTCCCGGCCGGTGCTCGGAAAGTCGCTTGGGTTCGTCCAATCCCCTTGCTCGAGACAGAGGATTTTCATCTTTGTCTCGGCGAGACTCCAGGCGACCGCGGCGCCGGATGCGCCCGAGCCGATGATCAGCACGTCGACCATGTCGTTTCGGACGGTCATGGTGCGTCCCGCCACAGTTTCGGTCGTCCTCGCACGACATCGAGCAGGGACCAGTCACCTTGTTCGACGGCGTGGCCTTTGGGAAAGGGTGGACGTGGCTCGAGGCCAAACGACCGCACAACGCGATCGTCGCGGTAATAACACTGCAGGATGACGCGGCCGAGCGCGACAATCTGCGGTGAGTTTTCCGCCAAAAACCTGTGGGCGACGGTCTCGCGCCGGGACGCTTCGAGCTCCGCGAATGAACCGCCCGAGAGTGCGGCCAGTCGGGTCAAGGCCGCGCTCACATCCAAAAGGTCGCGGCCAAGCGATCTCAGAATGTCGTCAAAGATCTGGTCGTCATCGGCGCCGGGCACCCCGAAGTCAGGGGCGGGCGGGACCATCATCCCGGCGATGCGGCGTAAGTCCAGGCACTGGGCGGGAGAAAGGCCGTTTCCCATGGTCGCTTTGATCCGTTGAGAGGTCGGAATCCGTTTACCCTACACTCGTGACGTGTCAATTGTGCGACCCGCCATGGTCGGACCTTGTTCCGGACGCGCCTGCCTCATCATGGCCTGCGCAAAAAAAGCGCGGATGAACGGGAGAGGGCCAGGCACAAACAAAAGCTGATGTCAGACCCTCACCTGAGCGGCATCCCGCAACACCAGGTCAGCCGCTTTTTCACCGATCATGATTGATGGCGCGTTGGTGTTCCCCGACGTCAGGGTGGGCATGATCGAGGCGTCGGCGACACGCAGTCCGGTAATGCCATGCACGCGCAGCCGAGCATCCACCACGGCGATCGGATCGGTGCCCATCCTGCACGTGCCGACCGGGTGATAGGTCGTCTCGGCAGCGCGCTTTACCCAGTCCAGGATCTCATCGTCTGTTGTCTGCGTCGTCCCGGGCGCCAACTCGGTCACCTGCAGCGACGCCATCGCCGGGGCGGTCATTACAGCGCGCGCTATGCGCACGGCGCGGGCGGTGATCTCTCCGTCGATCGGCGCGGACAGGAAGTTGAAGTTGATTGCAGGCGGCCGGCGCGGATCCGACGACGTGATGTGGATATGTCCCTTGCTCTCCGGCCGCATCGGATGCGCGTAACAGGTCATGCCGGGCTGGCTGGAGATGATTGGACCATTTGGTCCCGGCTCGGTCAGCATCGGTACCCAGCCCAGCATCACGTCCGGCGCTTCGAGCCCGTCGCGGGAACGGACGAACGCGCGGATTGGTGCGCCCACACTGCCCAGCAAACCGTCACGCAAGAACGCATAACGGAGCGCCTGGCGCACCAGGCCGAAACCGCGGGCAGTGTCATTGTAGGTGATGCCTTTCGCGCCGATCGCCCATCGCGTACGCGGCGCATAATGATCACGAAGGTTCTCCCCCACGCCCGGAAGCGCAAGGCGCACTTCGATGCCCAGATCGCGCAGTCGCTCCGGCTGGCCGATGCCCGACAGCTCAAGCAGTTGCGGCGAGTTGATCGTGCCGGCGCAAACGACGACTTCGCACCCGGCCCGTGCTTCATGCGACGCGCCGCGCACGGAATAACGCACGCCGGTGCAGCGCGTGCCGTCGAGCAAAAGTGCCTCGGCGAGCGCCTCCGATACGACGTGGAGGTTTGCGCGCGTGCGGACCGGATCGAGATAACAGCGCGCCGTGCTCATGCGCCGTCCAGACGAGATCGTCGCCTGACTCATCGCGATGCCGTCCTGGCGCGGCCCGTTGTAGTCGGGATTATGGGCAATACCGACCTGCCCCGCTGCCTCGATCAGCGCAGCGAAGATCGGCAGCCGCGGCGGCGGATTGGTGACGCGCAGTGGACCCGAGCGGCCACGATAGTCGTCGTCGCCCTCATCATAACGCTCCATCCGCTTGAAGAGCGGCAGCACATCGGCATAGCTCCAGCCCGTGTTGCCCATCTGCGCCCAGGTATCGAAATCCTGCGCCTGGCCACGTACGAACGCCATGCCATTGATCGAACTCGACCCACCCAGCATCTTGCCGCGTGGCACCGGCAGCCGCCGGCCGGTCGTGTTGGTCTCGGGCTCTGACGTATACAACCAATTGGCGGCCGGATTGGTGATCAGCCGCGCGTAGCCGATCGGGATACGCGACCAGGGATGGCTGGCGGGTCCGGCCTCCAGCAGCAGGACCTGGTTGCCTGCATCTGCCGACAGCCGGTTCGCGAGCGCAGCACCGGCGGATCCCGCGCCGACAACGATGTAGTCATAGGTTTGCATTCGGTCCGTCTCCCCCATCGAGCTTGACGCTCGCACGGCCGCCGCCGGTCAGGAAGCCGAACCCTCCGTGCTTTGGATCACACCACGGCGGTAGTCCGCGCGTGTTGCCGCGCCCCCACCATGCGCAGTGCTGTGTTGGCCATCTTGGCGCACAGCTCATCGAGCTTCAGCCGGCCGCTGGGACGGTGCCAGGTGTAGGCCCAACTGATCATGCCGCCGATCGCCAGCGACGTGAGGCCGGCATCCTCGAGTTCGAACTCGCCCGCAGCGGCGCCTTCCTCGAGCAGCCCGGTGAGCACATGGTCAAACTTGCGGCGCAGGGCATTGATCTCGGCCAGTGCTTCCGGCGCGAGGCTTTTCTCCTCGCGGAAGTAGATGGCGATGTTCGACTGGCGGGACAGCACGACGCGCGTGAAGTCGACCACCGCGCGATACAGGCGTTCGGTCGGTGTCCCCCCCTTCGCGGCGGCGTCCTCCACCGCGGCGAGCGACATTTCAATGGTCGGTTTGCAGAGCGCGGCCAGCAATTCCACCTTGCTGCGGAAATGCGTGTAGATGAAGGGCTTGGTCACGCCGAGCTCTGCGGCGATATCATCGAGCGTGGTGCCGGTAAAACCACGTTCATAGAAGAGCTTCACTGCCTCTTCGAGGATTCGCTCGCGTTTGTAGGCGAGGATTTCTTCGCGCATAGGCTGATGCCGATTCCCTGTCCGTCGCCATGCTAGCGCTACCGCGGCGGGAAGGAAACCCTACCCTCTGGTAGCGTGGAATCGATCACCCTCGGGCCGCCGCCATGGGTGCGACGCCCTGTCCCTCCCACTGATGAAGCCAGGCCCTGAGGCGGTAACCACCGTCCTTCGGTCCGATCGTCGCTGTATGCCAGGCCAGGAACGCCTCGTCTGCTGCGCCGATCAGCAGCATGCCATCCATCGCCCGGGAACGCCGCAATGCGTCGAGCGCCTGTCGCGGCGTTTGCACGATCGGTCCGGCGACGTTGAGCGACGTGTTCACCGACGCCTCGACGCCGCAGCGCCGGCCCATCGCCTTCAGGTAAGCGTAGGTGAACGCGTCGGACGGCCGGACGATCTGGATTCGGCTGGTGCCGTCTCGATGCACGACGGCGGGAATGCGCTGCACGGCTTCAGGCCGGGCGCGGACGGTCAGCACCATATAGTTGTAAGCGTTGTACCCGTCGTCGGACGCACCTTCCTGAAGGTCGAAGCAGCGCTGCGCCGCGTCGAGCGTAAGCATCGGCGCCAGCGGCCGGAACGGTTCGCGGAATTTCACCAGCCGGTTTATGGTTTCCAGCGAGTGTCGGTTGCACGGATTGGCCAGGATGGAGCGGTGGCCCAGTGCGCGCGGTCCTGTTTCTGCGACCCCCTGGAACAGTCCGAGCACGCCGTCTTGCATGATGCAGAACGCGAGCAGGTCAGCGACCCGCTCGCAGCCGTCGTGGCTGGCGATACTGCCGAGACTGATCCAACCGATCTCCGGCGCGGATTCAAGCGCGCCGGTGATGTCGCGTTCGGTCGCCGGAACCCCGCACCAGAACGCGTGCTGCAGGCTCTGACCAGGGCGTGCCCCGTTCGCCAGCGCGAATTGATACGCCGCACCCGCGGCGACGCCCGCGTCGCCCGCTACCGGCGGCACCCAGACATGCAGCGTTGTCTGCTGGCGGCCAAGCGCGCGCTCATAGAACCCGGAATTGAAGTGCTGCATCAGTCGCATATTCGCAATGGCGTTGAGCGCCGTGCCCCCGGTCAGCACCAGCCGGCTGCTGCCGGTCGCTCTGATCATGTGGCCGACAATATGGAACAGCGCGTCCTCGAACACGAGCTGTGTCGCGGCGGCCTTGTCAAACCGTTCGGGAGCATCCACCGAACCACCGCCTGGATCGACGCGCATAACGGCGTCCGGGTTCCACATCTTGCTGGCAGGGATCGGCGCGCCAAGGAGATCTTGCAATGCCGCGGTGTAAGGCCGCGCCAGCAGCGAGCGGGGCCAGTTCGCAAGCGCACGGTTCAGCCGCACAGTGCCGTCATCGGTGAAGTGAAACAGCTCGCGCAGCCGCCGGTAGTACCGGTTCGTCATCCGGTCGCCGTCGCCCCAGGCCGTCGATCCCATATACCGCCCTTCACTGCTCAGGATCGTCCAGCCGCCCTGTGTTGCGCTGATCATGCTGTAGAAGCCGCCGAGCGAATCAAAAATGTCGCCGTTGCGATACACCCGCCGGATCTGATTGCCCCGTGCGACATAGAGCGAAATCGCACCGTCATCACCGATGCCATCGAGCACCGTGACGATCACTGGATCGGCACTGCCGGCGAATGGCGACACCGCCCAGGAGAAGTAAGCGTGGTTGTCATGATGGCGCATGCCAATGATCGGCATCGGCCCCGGCAGTCCGAGCTGACGGCCCAGCACGCGCGGCGTGCGCAAAGCGCGGTCGACCAGGCGCGCATTCATCTGCGTAAAATTTACAGGATCGAAAAACACGCGGCTGGCCGGTAACTCCTCAAGCGCCGCGCGGAGCAACGTGGTGCCAAGCTCGATATAGTTCCAGCTTGCCAGGCAGGCATGGATCTGGCTGGGCGAGATACCGCGTTCGTGCATCAGCGCGAGCAGCGCGGCCAGGCTCTGCCTGGGATAATCGGTGCAATGCCGGACGCCGCTGTAACGCTCCTCCTCGTTGTTGCAGATCAGGTTAGTGCCGGCATCCTGCGACACCTCGATAAGAGCAATGCCACTGTCATGACCGGCCGGTCCGATGCCGAGAAGGTAAAGCGTCTCGCCGCGGCGCAACTTGTCGACGAATCCAACGCCTCGCTCACGGGCATAGGCACTGTCCGGTCCATAAAACTGGTGGCGCGCGGCATAGCGAGCCAGCACCGGCCGCGCGATGGAGGCACCGGCGGCACCGAGCCGAGGATGCGTCGGTCCGCTGCGTCCAAAGCTGGTGACCATCGTCGTCTCCACTGAGCTGTGTGATTCGACGTCGTTCGCGTTAGAGCAATAAGCTGTGGCCGGCGCAACACATGGAGTGGGAGGACGGTCATGACGGGCATGCTGGCAGGCAAGGCGGCACTGATCACGGGCGGCGGTGGTGGAATTGGCCGGGCGACTGCGCTGGCGTTCGCCCGCGAAGGGGCACGTCTGGCGATTGCAGACGCGAACACGGAGGCCGCAGAAGAGACCGTCAGGCTGGTCAATGCGGCCGGCGCGCAGGCGATGTCGCTGGGAGGCGACGTGACAGAGAGCGATGCCGTGCAGGCGATGATCAAGACGACGGTCGCGACGTATGGAAGGCTGGACTGCGCATTCAACAACGCCGGCATCGCCGGGTTCCAGGTCGATGCCGCTGGGAAGAAGACGCATGAATGGGCAGATGAGTCGTTCGACCGGATGATCGCGGTGAACCTGCGCGGGGTGTGGCTGTGCATGAAGCACGAGCTTCCCCAGATGATCGCGCAAGGCGGGGGCAGCATCGTCAACACCGGCTCTGTTGCCGGGCTGGTCGGCCTGCGCACATCGTCCGCCTATGTCGCGGCGAAACACGGCGTGCTCGGGCTGACAAAAACCGCGGCGCTGGAATATGCCAGCGACAACATTCGGGTGAACGCGGTCTGTCCTGGCTATATTGAGACAAAGATGACCGAGGACACGATGCGCCGCCGAGGCGAGGAGTTGATGGCCTTGGTGCCGTTCCACCGAATGGGCAAGCCGGAGGAGATCGCCGAGATGGTGGCATGGCTGGCCAGCGACCGCGCAAGCTATGTGAGCGGAGCGTGCTATAATGTTGATGGCGGTTATATGGCGGTATGACCCTGCGTATTCGCAGCGACAGAATGCCGTTGATGAGGCGGCGCATCTGTCCATTGGTTCCGTTGGAACGGCGCCACGACCGCTGCAATCCCCCCGCTTGGCGACCAAGCCCGGCGTGGCCGCCGCAATGAATGTGGATGATGACGCCATTGCACCGCGCGGTGCCGACATTGACGACGCGCTGTTGACCATGGTCGTTGCCGTCGCCGGTTCCGCCGTACGCCCAGGCAAGCGACGCGATCATCCTTTCGGGGACCGGCGAACGCCACGACCCACGTGGCCCCGGGGCGAGACCCACAGCAGCCGCGGGTTCGGGGCTTTCGCTGGATGGTGGCGTATGCTTGTCGGTCCATCGCAGGTGGAGTGCCGCCGGACGTGGCCAGTGCGCAATGACAGGCAGCGGACGCTCGGCTAGCATCCACCAAGCAATCGATCGGGGGAGCGGCAATGAGCAATATCCGGGTCATAGCGGGCGGCCTGCGTTTTCCGGAGGGGCCGGTGGCCATGCGTGATGGCTCGGTGGTGCTGGTGGAGATCGAACGCCAGACGATCAGTCGTGTCGCGCCCGAAGGGACTGTGACGGTGATCGCAAACACCGGCGGCGGTCCGAATGGTCTGGCGGTCGGCCCGGACGGCGCGTTTTATGTCTGCAACAACGGCGGCTTCCTCTGGCGCACCGAAATGAACATGCTGCGCCCCGCCGGCGTGCCGTCGGACTACACGAGCGGCCGCATTCAGCGCATCGACCCGAAGACGGGCGCGATCACCGTACTCTACGATCGCTGCGGTCCACACAAACTGCTTGGACCGAACGACATCGTGTTTGACCATAACGGTGGGTTCTATTTCACGGATCTCGGCAAGGCGCGGGCGCGGGATCGCGACTGGGGCGGCGTGTACTACGCGCTGGCCGACGGCTCGAGCATCGTCGAAGTGGCGCATCCGATCCTCACGCCGAACGGTATCGGCCTCTCGCCGGATGGCAGGGTCCTGTACGTCGCCGAAACCGAGACTGCGCGTCTGTGGGCGTTCGACGTCGTTGCGCCGGGTGTGGTGCAGAAGGCACCGTTCCCTTCGCCACATGGCGGACGGTTTGTCGCCGGCCTCGGCGGCTACCAGCGCTTCGACAGCCTGGCGGTGGACGCGGCGGGGAATGTCTGTGTGGCGACGCTGATAAACGGTTCGGTCAGCGTGATCGCGCCGGATGGGAAGCTGCTGCGCCAGGTGCCGATGCCCGATATGTTCTGCACCAATATCTGTTTCGGTGGCCCGGATATGCGCACGGCGTACATGACACTGTCTGGCACCGGCAAGCTGGTGGCACTGGACTGGCCTGAGCCGGGGCTGACGCTGGCCTATGTGGCCTGACAGCAGCCGGGCCACGTCCGCAGATCCGGCCACCGAGGCCATCCGGCTGGTCCTGGCGGGCGGGACGCCGGCGCCGGCTATTGCTTGCCAGGTGACCCAGCTCCGGCTCGAACGGAGCGGCATCACCGACCTGCGTCCCCTCGTGGCGTTTACCGGCCTGCGTCACCTGGTGCTGTCCAACAGCCGGGTCACCGACCTCGCGCCCCTGGCGGAGCTACGGACACTGCAACGCCTCGAGCTCACCCGATCGCGCATCAGTGACATAACGCCGCTTGCCGGGCTCACCGCGCTCGAGCGGCTGCACCTGTCCTTCACCGCGGTCACGGACGTAACACCGCTCGCAGGTTTGACCCGATTGGAAGGACTTTTCCTGAGCAGCACGCTGACTGCGGAGGTCGCGCCGCTGATGAATCTGACGCTGCTGCAACGGCTTGACCTTGGCGGGACCATGGTGCGTGACATCGCACCGTTGGCCCGTCTGACGCGGTTGCGCAGCCTGGAGCTGTGCGGAACCAGGGTGACGGACATCGCGCCGCTCGCCGCAATGCGCGATCTGCAGTACCTCGACCTGGCCGCGACAGCGGTCCGCGACCTCTCGCCGCTTAGCGGACTGATCGAACTGCGACGACTCGATCTGCGCGGCGTGTCAGGCGCCGATCTGTCCATGCCAGCAGGGCTGCCGCGGTGCGAGATCGTGACCGTCGCGCTGCCGCGCCGGCGACGACGTCGCATGCCACTTGACGTTTGACAAGGTGGATCGATCCCGACGTGACAGCGCTTCCACGGCGGATGCCTCAGATGTGGTTGGCCGCAGAGGATGGCGCGTTCGCGCCCTGCTTGCTTGACACACCCCACCCCCCGGGGCTTGATCCGCGCCGACCGCGGCACAGGGTAACCAGCGTCTCATGGCGACCACCAAGTCCAAGGCCAAGCGCAAGCCCAGCGCCCTGGTCGAGAACATCAAAACCATCGTCTATGCGGGTTTGATCGCTCTGGTCGTCCGCACCTTCCTCTTCGAGCCGTTCAATATCCCCTCCGGCAGCATGCTGCCGACCCTCCAGATCGGCGACTATCTGTTCGTTTCGAAATTCAGCTACGGCTACTCCCGCTACTCGTTCCCGTTTGGCTGGCCGCCGTTCTCCGGTCGAATCTTCGAGAGCATGCCGCATCGCGGTGATGTCGCGGTCTTCAAATACCCACCGGACCCGTCGGTCGATTACATCAAGCGCATCGTCGGGCTGCCCGGCGACACGATCCAGGTCCGTGACGGATTGCTTTATATTAACGGTAAGGTTGCTTCCCGTCAGCCGGAGGGTGACTACGTTACAGACGAGGATGGCATCCACATGGTGCAGCGCCGCTATGTGGAGACCCTGCCAAATGGCGTGACACACTCCATCCTGAAGGCGACCGACCAGGGCGAGATGAACAACACGCCCGTCTACCAGGTTCCACCCGACCACCTATTTGCAATGGGCGACAACCGCGACAACTCCGCGGACAGCCGCTTCATGAATGGCGTGGGTTTCGTGCCGATGGACAATCTTGTCGGCCGGGCCGAAATCATTTTCTTTTCGTTCAACGCGGAAGATCCCTGGTGGGAAATCTGGGAATGGCCGTTCGAGGTGCGGTGGGATCGCATTCTGATGGCTGTCCACTGATGTCCGCGGTCCGGACGGGACTGGGTTGAGCCAATCAATCGAAACGATCCTCGGCCACGAATTCCATCGTCCCGAATTGCTGCGCGAAGCGCTCACTCACCGCTCCGCCGTGCAAGGCCGGGGTCGTACGCGCGATTCAAACGAACGGCTGGAGTTCATCGGCGATCGGGTACTTGGTTTGCTGATGGCCGAATGGCTGGCCGAGCGGTTCCCGCGCGAGCAGGAGGGCGACCTCGGCAGGAGACTCGCTCACCTGGTGTCGCAGCCCGTGCTGGCGCAGGTGGCGGAGGATATCGGCCTCGGCACTGCACTGTCGGTCGCGCCCGGCGAGGCGCGTGCGGGCGTGAAACGTCGTGCGACGGTGCTCGCCGATGGGTTAGAGGCGGCGCTTGGCGCGCTCTACCTCGACGGCGGTCTCGATCGTGCCCGCGCCTTCGTCCGCCGGGCCTGGGAGCCTGTCATGGGCGCCCAGGTCGACCCGCCGAAGGATGCCAAGACCAGAGTGCAGGAATGGGCCCAGAAGTTCACCCGCGATCTGCCGCTCTATCGAGTGACGGGACGTTCCGGCCCGCCGCACGCGCCCGAGTTCACCATCACGGTCAGCGTCGGTGGGCTGTCCGGCACCGGCACCGCGGGGAGCAAGCGCCAGGCCGAGCAACTGGCGGCGGCGGATCTGCTGAAGGAGATTGGGGGCTGAACCGTGTTTCCCGAATCCTCCCGCCTTCGGCCCGGGGAGATCGGCTGGGTCGCGAAGGGAACCAGCCGAAGCGTCCGGGATAAGGCACCCATGTCGTGGCCCCTTCTCATGGTCCGGCCGCCACGCTGGGCTTCGCGCACACCACCGGGTCAAGCGCGCGATCAGATGCCGCCATCGGCCGCGGGAGGGGCGCGTTGACCTCCCGCTGCGGCTTCGTGGCGATCGTGGGCGCGCCGAATGCCGGCAAGTCGACCCTGCTCAACCGGCTGACCGGGGCGAAGCTGTCGATCGTCTCCCCCAAAGCACAAACGACGCGCTTTCGCATCCTTGGAATCCTGATGCGCGGCGAAAGCCAGGTGCTGCTGGTTGACACCCCCGGGATATTCCGCCCGCGCCGCCGCCTCGACCGCGCCATGGTCGCCGCAGCCTGGACCGGCGCACACGATGCCGACATAGCACTGCTGCTGGTCGATGCGCGTGAGGGCGCGACGGATGCAGTACGCGCAATCGCCGAGAAACTTAACGCGGCAGAGCGGCGAGGCTGGTTGGTGCTGAACAAGACTGATCTTGTGCCGCCGGCCTCGCTGCTGCCACTGACCGCGACGCTCACCAGGCTCGCACCGTTCGCAGAGACATTCATGGTCAGCGCGACGACCGGTGACGGCGTCAACAAGCTGGCGGATATGTTGGCCGCCTCTGTGCCGGAGGGGCCGCACCTTTATCCGGACGACGATCTGACCGATCTACCCGACCGGCTGCTCGCGGCCGAGCTGGTACGCGAACAGATCTTCCTGCAGACGCACGAGGAAGTGCCGTACGCGGCGACGGTAGAGACGGAAAGCTGGCAAGAACGCAGGGACGGTTCAGTGCGCGTCGAGG
>JASHQG010000660.1 GCA_030037665.1 Acetobacteraceae bacterium | reverse complement strand
AAAGGGAAAGCTGATGCGCGTTACCCAGAAGGTTAAGAAAATCCTCGATTGGTACGAGGGCGATCCGCCCGGCGTGAAAGCCAACCTTGCGCGCATTCTGTCGACCGGAAAACTTGGCGGCACCGGCAAGGTGGTGATCCTGCCGGTCGATCAGGGGTTCGAGCACGGACCGGCGCGCAGCTTCGCGCCGAATCCGCCGGCCTATGATCCGCACTATCATTATCAGCTCGCTATCGAGGCCGGGCTGAACGCCTATGCAGCACCGCTCGGCATGATCGCCCAGGGCGCCGATACATTCGCTGGACAGATCCCCACCATTCTGAAGGTGAACAACGCGAACTCGCTGGCAACCAACAAGGACCAGGCGGTAACCGCGGGCGTGAAGGACGCGCTACGCCTCGGTTGCGCTGCAATCGGCTTCACTATCTATCCAGGCAGTGAATACGCGTACCCGCAGCTGGAAGAACTGCGCGAACTCACCGCTGAAGCAAAAGCCAATGGTCTTGCCGTGGTTGTGTGGAGCTATCCGCGCGGCGGCAACCTCGATCGCGCAGCGGAAACGGCGCTCGATATCTGTGCCTATGCCACACAGATGGCGGCGCTGATGGGCGCTAACATCATCAAAGTGAAGCCGCCGACCGCAGTGGTCAGCCTGGAGGCAGCGAAAAAGCCGTACGAGAAGATTGACGGTTCCACGCTGGCGAAGCGGGTGGAGCACGTGATGCAGTGCGCGTTCAACGGCAAGCGCATCGTCGTGTTCTCCGGTGGCGAAGCGAAAGATCTTGACGGCGTCTATGAGGAAATCCGCGGTCTGCGTGACGGCGGCGCCAGCGGGTCGATCATCGGACGCAACACGTTCCAGCGGCCCAAGGAGTTGGCGCTCGAGATGCTGAACAAGATCATCGATATCTATCTCGGAAAGACCTGATGCCACAGATGGGCGGCGGCGACGATGGCTGTCGGGTCTATCTGATCACGCCGCCGAAGCTGGATCCGCTGCGGTTTGCCGATCTGCTGGCGGCGGCGCTGGATGCCGGCGACGTGGCGGCCGTGCAATTGCGGCTGAAGGAGGTCAGTGAGGACGACTGGAAGCGCGCGACCGATGCACTGCGGCCCGTGGCGCAGTCGCGCGAGGTGGCGTTTCTGCTGAATGACCGGGCAGAACTCGTGCGCGAGTTCGGCTGCGATGGTGTGCATGTCGGTCAGGAGGACATGCCGGCGAAGATTGCCCGCCAGGTGATCGGGCCTGATCTGACGCTCGGCGTGACCTGCAAGGGCAGCCGGGATCTCGCGATGCAGGCTGGCGAGGATGGCGCGGACTACGTGGCGTTCGGCGCGTTCTTTCCGTCCGGAACGAAGGAGGTAGCGCGCTTCATCTCGCCGGACATCCTGCAATGGTGGTCGGACCTCATGGAACTGCCATGCTGCGCGATCGGTGGGATCACCCCTGAGAACTGCGGCCCGCTCGTACGCGCGGGGGCGGATTTCCTCGCGGTCGTCGGTTGTGTATGGAACCACCCCGACGGACCGGCGGCGGGCGTAGAGGCGCTGAACACGGCCATTGCCGCGGTGCACGGCTAGTGCAGTGCATGGGTGGCCGAGCGGTCTAAGGCAGCGGTCTTTAAAACCGTTGTGGGTTGCGAATTTTCGTAATGATATCAGGTGCTTGCGCCTGGTGTGTGCGGCTTCGCGCAACATAGGCGCAACGTCCGACGGAAGGGTGGCCGAGCGGTTTAAGGCACTGGTCTTGAAAACCAGCAGGGCGCAAGCCCTCGCGGGTTCGAATCCCGCCCCTTCCGCCAGGAACTTTCCAGCGTCGTTCGCCGCGTTCGGTCGGGTACCTTTTTCGTCGCGGTCGCGCCTGGCAACGCATTCAGTCGATCCGCCAGGGGTGTGCACAGTAAGCACATCCTTTTCGTCGTCGGCGCGAGATCCGCGTATCTCGCCGTCCGACCGAACCGCGCCGCCAGGAAGCCGCAAGATGCCGCTACCGCGGTCGGTCGGGGCGCCGCGACGGCGGCGGCAATACCAGGCGGGCGCTAGCGACCGGCCTGGCGCGACCGCGGCGGTCGCGCGTGGCGGTCTCCGCGCCTATCCGGTAGTAATCCCAGCGGCCGGATCGGATGACCGGTTTGGGTGTCTGCCAGTCTGCTTTGGGGCCGACGTGGCCTCAGAGCGGACATTCGGTTGGAAACCTCATCAATTGTCATCAATTACGGCAACGCGACATCGGTGCCCAGCTGCAGCAGCAGGGCGCGAGGTTGCGGTACGAATGCTGATGAACCCTCAGCCTTGTATATCCGGCAGAAGCTGCGCGAGGAGCTGGCGCAACTCCGTCGGAACGAAAGGCTTCTCCAGGATCGGCCGTCCGGCACGGGCCAAGAAACGGTGAGACGAGGCGCTCAGGGTGTCAGCGGTGATGAATGCGGTGCGCGCACACAGATGTGGCCGGCACGCAGCCATCCAGTCGTACAAGCCAGGGCCGTCCAACCCGGGCATCCGCAGGTCACACAATACCACGTCGTAGTCGCGCTGCGTCAGCGCTGCCTGCGCCGCTTCGGCGCTGGCCTTTACCTCAATGCAATACCCCAGCTTCTGCAGCATCTCTGCCAG
>JASHQG010000659.1 GCA_030037665.1 Acetobacteraceae bacterium | reverse complement strand
AGCACGTTCGAAATTGTGAACATGTCCGGTAAGGTCGCGTTCGGATTTTAGAACGCGTCACGATTGCGTGAACGCAGGCCCATCAACGCTGGGAACCCGCGCGAAGAAGGCTGTAGTTTTCGACCCGCCAAGAGCCAGGCGATTTACCGCTGGGCTTGGCCGCTTGTCACGCGCGTTCCAGTTGCTCCCGGCGCGCTGCGATTGCGCGTGGTGTCTACGGCGGCAGTGGGCGTTGGCGGCATGACCCTGGTGGTGCCTTAGCCATCTCGACCAGGCGATGACGAAGGCACGCCTTGCGATTGGCCACAACAGCAGACGTACAAGCTCAAGTATGGATAGAACAGGTTCTGAAACCGTTCTGTCGGGGAGAAGTGCGACACGGGAGCACTCGCTGATCCGCTCGCGGATGCTTCTCGCTTCACAGGCTGCGGTTCCGTCTGGTCGAGTGCTTTGCAGCCGCGTTCTGGAGACGCACCAAAGAGGTCATACCGGAACCTTGCGATCACCGGCTCCAGGCGCGCCATCATAGCGTCGGCACCAGCGGAGCATGCTGCCGCCTCGCAACGCGCCAGTTATTGCGCCACACGGGTGGAGTGCGGCGCATCGCTGTAATCCGGCATAAAATCCGTGAGCGTCGCGGTGAGCCCACGTTGCTTTGCCAACCACGCTTGTGATGTGGTGGCACGTGAAGCGCGGAGCCTGCGGGCCCAGGCGGGGCGCTCACCTTGAATCTCCATTTTAAGGAACTCTTAGATCGGCTCTCGCGAGGTCGCCTCAGCCGGCTTGTCCGGCATTTGCGACAGCCATGTGCGAAAAATCTCGCCGGCCGAATTTGATGACCCGTGCTGCGGAAAGTAGGCGAAATAGGTCCGTGCCGGCAGGCTGATGCGGGGGAAGGGTGCGACCAAACGTCCGGCTGTCAGATCGTCTGTGACCAGCGCCGTGGGCCCCATTGCCACACCGAGACCGTCGATCGCGGCCTGGATCGACAGATAGAAGTGATCCAGCGTCAGCGTCGCCGCCGGCTGCAGCCCCGCATGTCCGCTTTCGATCAGCCAGTCCCGCCACAGCTTCGGCATCGTCTCCACGTGGAGCAGCGTGTGCGCCGCCAGGTCGCCGACCGTCACGAGTGGCAGCCGTGCCAGGAGCGCTGGGCTGCACACTGGGAGCCGGCGCTCGCCGACGACGGGCGACGATCCGTAGCCGTGGAAGGTGTCGGGGCCACCGCGGATGATGATGTCGTAATCTTCCCGCAAGGCGTCGAGCGGTTCGTTGGAGGTGGCCAGTCGGACCTCGATGTCGGGATGCTCATCGCGGAACAGCGTCAATCGCGGCAGCAGCCAACGCAGGCTGAACGTTGCGAGAGCGTTCACGCGCAGCACCGCCGACGCTCGCTGTCCGCGCCGGTTACGGTATTGCCGCGCCGCAGCAGAGATACGATCGAGCGCGGGACCGAACTCGGCAAGCAGGAACTCGCCGTTTGGTGTACGCGCAACGCCCCGGCTGAGCCGGCGGAACAGCGCCGGGCCGCCTAGCCACTCCTCCAGCAGGTGGACCTGGCGGCTGATCGCGCCATGCGTGACGCTGAGCTCCTCCGCAGCTTCCTTGAAGCTGCCGTGCCGAGCCGCGGCCTCGAACGCGCGCACTGCATTCAGTGGCGGCAAAAGCCTTCGTCGCGAGGTTTCACCCATGATGTGACTTTTCCTGACATGTATGGCCAGATTAGATCGTTTGAAGCCGGCTCGTCATGCCCCCATCGTCCTGCAATGTGAGAAATACGCTGCAGCGTCCGCAGGGATCGTAGAGAGGCCCCGCCGGTGAATGACCTTACTGCCGTCTCCCCCATCGCAGCCGCCGCTTCCGACAGATGGCGTGCCCGTCGGACGCTTGCCCTTGCCGGTCTGGCCCACGCGCTGCATGACGGCCTGACCGACATGATCTACGTGCTACTGCCGGTCTGGCAGGCGCAGTTCGCGCTGGGCTTCGGTGCGCTCGCCACCCTGCGCGCGGTTTATGTCGGCTCGCTGGCGTCGCTGCAGATTCCGTCTGGCCAGCTTGCCAGGCACGTGAACGCGCGGACCGTCCTGGTGCTCGGCACGCTGCTGAGTGGTGGCGGCTATGCCCTTGCTGGCCTCTCGGGCGGGTTGCTCGGGCTGTGCCTGTCCCTCGCCCTGGCCGGCGCGGGTGGCAGCACGCAGCATCCACTCGCCTCTTCTGCGGTGTCACGGGTCTATGGGGCGAATGCACGCGGGCCGCTCGGCACCTACAACTTCGCCGGCGATCTCGGCAAGGCGGCGCTGCCGCCGCTGGTCTCGGTGCTGCTGACGATCATGCACTGGCGGACGGCGCTCTGGGTCGTGGCGGCGCTCAGCGTGTGCGTGGCGCTGCTGATCCAGCTGTTGATGCCACGTGTGCGCGCCGGTAGCGCCACCGAGAAGCCGATAGACAGGCCGCGGGCGTCCCGCGCCCGGCGACGGACTGGCGGCTTCGGACTGCTGCTGGCGATCGGCGTGCTGGACAGTGCGCCGCGCATGGGCTTCCTGCTGTTCCTGCCGTTCCTGCTGAAGGCCAAGGGCGCATCGCTCACCACCACGGGCATGGCGCTCGCGTTGGTGTTCATCGGCGGCGCTGGTGGCAAAGCTGTATGCGGCTGGCTCGGCGCCAGGGTCGGCCTGCTCGCCACGGTCGTCACGACGGAAATCGGCACCGCGCTCGGCATCCTTGCCGTCCTCGCTCTGCCACTCGCACCGGGCCTGATGCTGCTGCCGCTGCTCGGGATGATGTTGAACGGCACCTCCTCCGTGCTGTACGGCACGGTGCCGGAACTTGTGTCGAGCCAGAAAGTCGAGCGTGCGTTCGCGCTGTTCTATTCCGGCACGCTGGGATCGAGCGCGCTGGCCCCCGTGCTCTACGGGTGGCTCGGCGATGCGACGGGAGCTGCCTGGGCGACCGGCGCTGCGGCTGTTACCGCCCTGGCTGTCGTGCCGCTCATGCTTCTGCTGGCGCCGCGACTAACGTCATTCTCGCCTTGCCGGGCAAACTAAGGACGGACTCATTCCGCAGCCGGAGGACATCGCCGCCATGGCAAGCACCGAGCGCACCGACGCCGACGAGCGCGTCTCCGGCTGACTGCAGCGAGCTGAATGGATGCGGGTGCGGCGCCGTGACCCAGCATGCTCGACCAATAACAACCCTCGACATCACGACGCGGTCCCGATCGTCCAACCTGAAGCCTCAGAGGGACAATACGCGATAAGCTGAATCGACAAAGCGGGCGGGTGATCAAAATCGGCAAGGCATCAGTTTCGGGCTCTCCTGGCCCCTTACTGAATCTCGAAGGAATGATTGTGTCATTCAACTCCAGCAGGCCTCCTTCGGGTGTCGCGGTTATGCGGCCGAAATCGACTATCCCGCTCTCACCTCCCCGGTCTGCGCAGATATTGGGCGCACGAGACTCAGCTTGAGTCGGTTCTCGTTGGCGGCGGCTTTTGCCGATCGATCACGCTGAGGGGTTGGCGTACACTGATGGACTACCTTCGGCCGGGCGTCGACTGCCTGATCCTGCCCGATCGCCGCTTTGGCGGCCTCGCCATCGCTCTCCAGTACTGCCCGGGCTGCCGTTGCCAGCTGGGTCTCAACCATACCACCCATTTGGACGAGGCGGCTGTGGAGATCGCCCAGTTCGTGCTCATAACGCTTAACAACATGTGCGCCGAGCTCGGCCATTTCTGGCTCCCAACTGAGTTAATTAATTCCGCGCCGTGGGCAACCTCGACGTAGACTGGATTTTCTGCAAAGTCACTACTTTACGTGGGCTGGGGTATTTCGGGGTGGCAGCGGTTGATAGGTGTAACCATCAGTTCGTGCCCTAGCTGCTCGAGTAGGGTCTTCCGTTCAAGCGACAGCATGACGGCAACTCACCCCGGTCGCCGTATGAGAATCAGTGTGGGAGGCGTCTTCGCTTACGCCCTTCGGAGTGTAGAACCGGACCGAGGAACGGGCCGCGCGAAGAACCTCAGCAAGGCCGCCTTCGTCGACCATGCCGGCCGCCTCCTCTCCGGATCACCCGCCGGCACTCTCTTTGCGCCTTCTCAGACCAGTCATCGAGTTGGTGATCGACCTAGAGCAGGAGCACATTGATGCGGCCGGGGGCGTCCTGATTGTCTGGCAGCCGTTTGCTGTAAAGCTGGCGACCATTTGTACGCTCGCCGACGATCCTGCCGGCAAGGCGGGCGTCTTCAAGCGCCTCCCTGATAGCCACCTCTCTCGGCCGGAGTCGCTGAATTGGCTAACACTTTGGAATGACCCGGCGCCATGACTCGCGTGAGGTGATGAGGAGTACATGTAAGCTCCCCCACTCGATCCTGACGGGATTTGCAGCGAATTGCTTTCCGGCTCCTTCGCGCGTAGTTCTCGTCATGAGCCGTCTCCTGTGTGGAAGGGATCAAACTCTGACGGTCTACGCACGTCTGAGGCCACTTTGAACGGGATGAAGTGCCACCCATAGTCGGGCGACCTCGATCGGACTTCGAACACCCATAAGGCGGAGCATCGATATGGTGACAGAGAGCAAATCCAGACCGGCTGGTGGCGAGGTACTTGAAGCTGCGAGGGAGACAGCAAAAGTCGAGCAGTACTGGGTCTTGGCGGAGCGATCCAAACTGCGCAAGCCACCAAAGGATTACAAGTACGTCGAGGAGCTCACTTATTTACAGGTCGAGCTGATCAAGATGCAGGAGTGGGTCAAGCAAAACCGCCTTAAGATGTGCGTCATCTTCGAAGGCCGCGATGCCGCGGGAAAGGGCGGAATCATCAAGCGCATCACGGACCCGCTCAACCCGCGTGTCTGTCGCGTTGTCGCTTTGGGTACGCCAACCGAAAAGGAACGTGGACAATGGTACTTTCAACGATACGTCGCAGAGTTGCCAGGGACCGGCGAGATCGTTTTGTTCGACCGGAGTTGGTACAACCGCGCAGGTGTTGAGCGTGTTATGGGATTTTGCACAGACGACGAGTATAGGGAATTCTTACGTGCTTGCCCTCTTTTTGAGGAGATGCTCATCCGCTCCGGGATCATCCTCATCAAGTACTGGTTTTCGGTGAACGACGAGGAACAGGAGCTACGCTTTCAGGATCGCATGCACAACCCGATCAAGCGCTGGAAGCTGAGCGGCATGGATATCGAATCCCGCCGCCATTGGGTCGATTATTCCCGAGCGAAGGATATGATGTTCGCCAGGACTGACACAAAAGTCAGCCCATGGTATGTGGTTAACTCCGACAATAAGAAAAAAGCTCGCCTCAACTGTATCAGTCATCTACTCTCGCAAGTCCCCTATCGAGATCTTAAGCCGGTTGAGATCGACCTGCCGCCGCGTCAGGGCACTGAGTACAAACGTCCAAAGATGGAGAACCAGCGCTTCGTGCCGAACACCTACTAGACGAGCAAACTTGAAGACGGAACGCTAAAGCTGCGACCCGAGGCCGCACACCGGGTGACGTGTTCGTCGGGTGAACGGCTACCGACCCGAAGCACGTTGCATTTGCCGAGATAGCGTCCGAACGGAGAGACAGGCCGCCTCTCAGTGGAGGTGCGGGACGGCAAGCATGATTGCCGCACGCGGGACACAAGAGCTTTGGCCCCGTTCCATGGCAGTCGATTGCAAAGACGGTCTCCATCGACGCTCGGCCGCGATGGGAGCAGGCTCGACTGAGATCTCGCCGCCTTCAACCGCCCATCGTACCCGTCCGCATCGGCGAGCAACCGCGCTGATGCCGGCGCGAGCAACGTAACGCATTCGTGATGTGTTCGGACATCCGAATAGGTCAGGAGAGACATGTTCGGAATATCGGACGCGGCGATCGTTCTCTTCGGCGCAACCCCTTGGTTTGCCCGCCCCGCCGTCATTCCGTTATCAATACGTAGTCTGATAATACGCGACTGGCTCTTCTCTGCACCACGGCGTCCTCGATATCGCGCGCTTGTATCGTGCGAAACTGGTTTGGCACGATCGAAACCAGTGCCTGCTGAGCTGAGCCTGTCAGGATGCTTCGCGTGGCCCTTGGAGTGAACGGCAAGCGTTGGCCATAGACGTTGGAGCGGGTGCGCGTGAGTTTCAAGAAGATCCGTATGATGCGTGATCTCGGTCGCTCCCTCGACGCGCGCTTTCAGGTGGGTGCAGACACTGCACACGAGGCCCAAGCAACACTCGGCAAGGTGTCCGCGGTCCAAGTACCAATGTGGGCGGCGTAAGCCATCGACGTAATTGAGAAATAGTGCAAATGGGGGAAACTGAGGTGTCTCTGTCACGTAGAAATTTCGTAGCATCGACGATCGCATTGGGCGCCGCATCTGCAATCCAGGCGCACGCTCAGTCCAAACCAACCGTCAGTGTTGGCGTCCTGACTGACCTCTCGGGAACATATCGCGACAACACTGGGCCGACATCGGTCGCGTGTGTCCAACAGGCCATAGCCGAAATAGGCACATCGCAGGGATTCGAGGTCGTATTCCGCGCCGCTGACCATCAAAACAAGCCTGACGCGGCTGCTTCCATCGCGCGGCAGTGGTACGATCAAGGGGTCAGCGCGATCATCGACGTGCCAACGTCATCGGTAGCGCTTGCCGTCTCTCAGGTGGCAAAAGAGAAGGACCGCATCCTGCTAGACGCGAGTGCCGCCGCGATGGAAGTCACGGCTGACCAGTGCAGCCCAAACACCATCGTCTGGAGTTTCGATACGTACGAGAAAGCCCACTCTACGGGCGGTGCGCTCGTCAAACAGGGCAAGAAGGTCTGGACGTTTGTCACGGCCGACTATGTCTTTGGCCATTCGCTCGAGGGGCAAACGGCCAACGTCGTCAAAGCACTCGGTGGCCAGGTAAAGGGCACGCAACGATACCCGTTCCCG
>JASHQG010000658.1 GCA_030037665.1 Acetobacteraceae bacterium | reverse complement strand
GGGATTATCTCGATCCCCGTCACCCGACCACCTTCCCCGACCAGGCGAGCCATCACCGCAGCAAGCCAGCCGGAGCCTGATCCGATCTCCAGCACGCGTTGCCCGGGCCGGAGGTCGAGCAGGTGGAGAAGCCAGAGCACGTAGCTGGGTTGTGAGTTCGTGGAGGGCAGGCGTTCACCCGCGGCATCGACATGGTTCATCACGGCATCGCTGTAGATGTCGGCCAATGCCGCCATCGGATCGGCATCACAATCCCTCAGCGGGTCTTCGTTGGTCTGAGTTTTCGCCGATAAGTCCTTCAGGCGGAAGCGGTGGACGAAAAGGTGCCGGGGCGTAGCGGCCACCGCCTGACGGAACCGCTCAGGCAGGCCGTTTGATGAACCGTAGCGCCGGAACGCTGAGTCCAGCATATCAAGGAAGCGGGCCATGTGAGGGGCAATTTGTTCGGCAGTTGGCGGCATCGCGTTCTCCTTCGCCTCAGATTGCGCGCGAGCCGGAGAGACGCGGACGCGCCCAGAATTTTTCTTTACCGTTGTCCGCGCCGATGCTTCCCGTGCGCATAGGTGTGCGATGGCAGACACACTGCGGCAGGAAACGGCGTGGGCCCGGCGAACCGCACCGGACTTGCGCGACGTCGGCGCCGCACTCGCGGCACTCCCGGAGGAGGATCTGCTCCGTCTGCGTGCGATCGCCCGGTTGCGCGCCCGCTCCCTCCCGGGTGGCATGTCGTGGTCCGACCTGCTGCATGAGGCGGTGCTTCGCGCGTTAGCTGGTACCCGGCCTTGGCCACCGGACGTACCGCTGCTGGCATTCTTGGGCGGTGTCATGCGCAGCCTGTGCGACGAGCAATGGCGCCGTCACCGACGCCAGGACGTCATCTTCATTCCGGACGATGCCGCTGGATCCAATGACCCAGAACGAGTCTGTGCAGCACGGGAGGCGCTCGCTGGCATCCACCGGCTGTTCGCGTCCGACGAAGCGGCAATGAAAGTGATCACGGGGCTGATCAGCGGTATGGGGGCGGAGGCCATTCGCCGCAATTACCACCTGACCGTCGTGGAATATGACACGACCCGCCGGCGAATACGCCGGACGATGCTGCGCCACGGCGCGGCATGGTCCTGGCCATGAACCGCAGGATGCACCACCTGCCGTCCGGGTTGACGGCGTTACTCGACGCCTTGGAACGCGACCTTCTTGCGGCACCGGACGATGAGGTGCGCGAGGTCTTGCGCGAGACCGGCCGGGCGCCAGAGGCTGCTTGCGAGGAGGTCCGGGCGCTGCTGAATGAGGCCATCATCGCAAGCGAGGACGTCTCAGCCATGACGGTACCGCTCAACCCTCGCGCCAGAAACGGCCTGCACCGGCACTGATGGCGTTGCATCTGTCTTCGTCATGCCCGCGCGGTCCGCGGTCGGACCCGGCGCAGCCAGAGACGTTGATCCCTGACGGCTAGGACCGGGGCGCGGTTCACTCGGATGCAGAACCGGCGCTCTGCCGCAAACGGTCGTGGGCTTTGCGACCGAAGCAGATGCGATTTAGTGGACCGTGCAGGATCGGCGCCCGCCCACCCTCACCAGAACGATGCTGCCAACTGATTATGCGATTTATCCCTCTCGCCTGCGAAGGACGAGTCCATGGATGTAGGACATCTTTTCCACAACCGTCGGCGGTATCACGAATGGGTAAAGGTCCGGCTGGCCCATGGATCGATTAATGCAGTTGACGGCATAGGTCAGGGGCAGCCACGCATCGACAAGCCCGTTGACGCTCCTGACGCGATAAGGGTCGAATGATATCTCGGTTTCAAACGTAGGGTCATCGACGATGTCGGGATCGACCTTAATACCGAACGCCCCGGCCATTTCGAGTGTGTCGACGATGTGCAGATAATGTGCCCAGGTCTCTGCCCAATCCTCCCAGGGATGCATGGTGGCGTAGGAACTCACGAAGCTTTCCTGCCATCCCGCCGGGGCACCCTGCTCATAGTGCCGCGAGAGTGCCTCGCCATAGTCGGCACGCTCGTCACCGAATACAGCCCGAAATGCTTCGGTCTCTGCATCGTCTCGAACAAGCTTATCCCAATAATAGTGTCCGACCTCGTGTCGGAAGTGACCGAGCAGCGTCCGATAGAGCTCTCCCACCGATGCTCGAGCTGACTCCCGAGTCACATCGTCCGCTTCACGCAACGAAATTGTGATGACGCCATTGTTGTGACCGGTCATGACTTTAGGGCCGCTGGGCGGGTCCGTGAGGAAATCGAAAACGAGCGGCTCCGGATCGCCGCTTCCCGGAATTGGAAGCGGCAGTTTGAGTTTGATGAGGGAGTAGAACAGCCGACGCTTGGCCTCCTCGATTTTCTGCCAGTTACGATGATTCTCGGGAGTGTAGATGTCAGGGACAGTGCGGTTGTGCCGGCAGGCACGGCAGTAGGGCTCGCCTGCCTCGGCGTCGACCATCCAGTTGCACGCGTTCTGCTCCCAGTTGCCACAGAATCGGTATTGGAATTGCGGAGTGTTGAGCGCGATCCAATTTTGACCATGGGGCTCTACCGCACTGAGCTGGCCGACATCGGGTAGATAGCCAAGGCGGTGACCACACTTTTCGCAAGTGGTATTCTCGAAATACAAGACCTGCCGACAGCCTTGGCATTTGAATAACTTCATCGATCTTCTCCCGATTTCGGGGACAACCTGCGAAATGAATCACTGCTTGAACATCGTCTGTACAGCGCCGCAGTCATAAGCTGTGTTATTAGGCATGCCATCTGGCCGCCGTGCCAGGCGTGATGCATGCGTGTGGTCATGATGGCCACACCGCCATGCTGATCCGCGCAGCCCGCTGCTTGGCTGACGACCCGGCGTTCGCTGGCACCGTGCACTTCATCTTCCAGCCGGCGGAGGAGGCTCGCGGCGGCGCACGGGCAATGCTGGCAGACGGGTTGTTTGAACGTTTCCCGTGCGACAGCATATACGGTCTGCACAATTCGCCCAGCCTGTCCGTTGGCCACTTCGCGACGCGCCGTGGCCCGATGATGGCGTCCGTACATTGATCGCTTCAGCGTCTGCAATCGACTGATCTGTCCTTCGACCTGTCCGCCGCTCCA
>JASHQG010000657.1 GCA_030037665.1 Acetobacteraceae bacterium | reverse complement strand
AGTGATCACAGCCGGCTTTCCATCGCCGGGAATGATTTGTGTGCGAGCGCGAGAGACACATTGCCCCCGGATGCCCGTTCAGAAGTCGTTCCGCACCGCGCACGCGTCAGGCACCCCGCATCGAAGCAATTGCGCTCGAGCGGGTGACGTCATGGCCCCGACTTTCGCGGCGCTGCGCGCGCAGCGCTGACCTGCGGCCGGTCAGTGCGACAGAAAGACCGGTACCGTCATCTCGCCGAGCAGAGTCCGCGTCACGCCACCGAACACCACCTCGCGCGCCCGCGAGTGCCCGTAGGCGCCGGCCACGATCAGATCTGCACCGATATCGGCAGCGTAGGAGAGCAACGCCTCGCCCTCCGGTATGTCATTGGCGCGGGTGTGCGCCGCTTCGGCCCGCACGCCGTGCCGCGCCAGGTGCAGTGCGATGTCGGCGCCCGGCACGTCGCCATGGCCGCCGATGCCGTGTCGCGGATTGACCGCCAGCACCGTTACCATGCTCGCCTTTTCCAGGATCGGCAGACAATCGTTGACCGCACGTGCCGCCTCGCGGCTCGAATTCCACGCCACCAGCACGCGGTCACCCACGCTCGAGAAGTCGCCGGCGAACGGCACGACCAGAATAGGGCGGCCAGATGACATGACTGTGGTGACCACTGTCGCGTCACGGCCAATCCCTTCGTGTGGCGCGTACGGATTGACCTGAGCGAGCACCGTTAGATCGGCGTAGCGCGCGTGCAGGGCGACGGTAGCCGGCAAGTTGCCCTCGACCAGGCGATAACCGCCGTCGAGACCATCGATCCGCAGGCGCTCACGGAACGCCGCCTCGACAGGCCGGGCAATGGCCACCGCCCGGGCGCGCATCTCATCCACGACACGCTCCGACCCGCCGGACAACAGCGGCATGGCCGCGCCATAGAAGAATTCGGCCGACGGCAGGTCAATCGCCTGCACGCCCGTCAGCGACGCGTTGAAGCGCCGCGCCAGTGTGGCAGCAATGCCAAGTCGGACGCTGCAGCGCGGGTGAGGGTCCAGGTGGACCAGCAAGTCCTTCAGAGCCATCGACATGCTCCCCTGTATCCAACATGCAAGGGGGCACTCTGCCGCAGCGGACCGAGTTCCGCCTTGACATGGATCATCCGGGCACGAACCGCCTCGCGCAGGCGCCGCGCCCAGCCGCCGGGCGCAGCCAGGTGAGCGGTGATGAAGTCGCAGGTCGTCTGGCCGGTCAGCTCGCCGTTCGCGTCGAACTTGTTCTGAGCCTGCGGGATCATCGCCTGGGGGCGGTTCAAGACCAGGCCGATGAGAAACGCCAAGTACTGGCGCAGGTGATATTGCGCGCGGCCGGCGCCCATCACGCCGGCAGAGTCTCCCATCAGGCCGATCGGCTTGTCGTCGAACGGGCCGCTCGGCCGGGCCGCAGGCCCAGTCGATCGCGTTCTTCAGCACGTCGGGGATCGCGTGGTTGAATTCCGGCCTGACAATCAGCAGTCCGTCGGCGGCCTTGATGCGGGCGCGCAGGTCCGCGACCAGTGCCGCAAAGCCGTGCTGGCAGACGTTCTCATTGTAGCGTGCGATGGGCACGATCTCGGCGGTTTCGATGGTCATCACGACAGGCGTGCGGTCCTGCACCACCTGCGGGGTGATCAAAGCGGTCCACGTTTGGCCAGGCCCGATGGTCCATGAACGTTTTTCTTCGGGGACCATGCCATTCGGTTCGGCTCTATGGCGACGCGGAGAACCGCGGCGGCGAGCGACGCGGTTTCGCCACGCCTATGGGGTCGCCATGCGGGCAGCTCCATGCCCCGTCGTCACCGCCGGGGGGTTCCGCAGGGTCTGCAGGATCACGCAGTAGCGCTCGGTCGTCGCAATCATCCGCGCAATCTTCGCGCCATCAGCGTCGCAGTCCACCTCGAACCACAGCTGGATGTCGGTCAGTCCCACCGGCGCGGCGCGATCCACGCCTAACGTGCCACGCGCGTCCCAATGGCCCTCCGCAACCACGCGCCCGCTGCGGATTGTCACGCCCATCGCGGTCGCGACCGCGCGGAAGGTGACACCGGCGCATGCAACGAGCGCCTGCAGCAGCATGTCGGCGGAGCAGGCATCCTCGCCCGACCCTCCGGTGGCGGGATGCAGACCGGCGCGGGTGTCGCCGTGCCACGCCGGCACCGTGCAGGCGATACCGGGCGCGTCGAGCCGCGCTTCCGCCCGCGCCGGCACCAGAGCCGCCTCAGGCGTGTCGCGATAGTGCTGCTTCAGCGGCGCCTGCGCGGCGCGAAGGTGTTCGGCGTCCATACGGCTCCTCCTGTTCCCGCCCGACGCAACCTCGCCCCCGGATCGCCGGGATGCAATGTCGGTCATGCCCGATGCGCTTTGGCCGGGAAACCGACGCGAAGGGACGACCCACTGCTGCCTGTCGCGGTTGAAACGCCCTCAGTCCGGGCCGCGTCGAGCGCGACCCCAGCCTGTGCGGAGACGCGGGTGGTTGGTTGTCTCGGGTAGCGGCGGCTTGGAGATCAACGCTGATCGTGCCGGTCGGTGCCTGGTAGGCCCGCACAGGGATGGCGCCAAACCCTCACCTTCGGCAAGCAGTGCGGGCCTGTAACCCCCGACGCTTTGCCCATGCGGACGGCTCTATCATCGGTAAATGTGAATAATGATTCATGAGAGGATGAATCTCAATTGCTGTCACCAGACCGAGTGGGTGCTCTGGATGCCAGAGACTCTCAGCAGGGCAGTCGGCATCGCTATTTGCGCGGAGCCGGAGTCGAAATGGAACCCGCCCCGCTTGTTGCCGAATATCGCGGAATACTTGGCGCACGGCTGCGGTTACCGGGCCCGAACTTACTAAAGGGATGCCCGGTATTGCCGGAACGGCAGTGGTCCCGGCACCGGGGACCGCCGCTCACCGGCGCCGGCCGGCCCGCGCCGACCCGTCGCAAATGAAACCGTCCGCCCCTGCCTTGCATCCGGCACGGCGATATGCAAATCAGCCCGAATGGGGATCAATTTGTCTTGGAAAACGTCCGGAGATGAGTGACATCATCCTGGAAACGGAAGGGTTGACTCGCGAGTTCGGCGGCTTTGTCGCCGTGGACGACGTTTCCTTGCGTGTACGCCGGGGCACCATCCACGCACTGATCGGCCCGAACGGCGCGGGCAAGACCACGTGCTTTAACCTGCTAACCTCATTTCTACCGCCGAGCAGCGGGAAAATTCGCTTCAACGACCGCGATATCACCGGCATGAAGCCCGCACTCGTGGCGCGGCTCGGCCTCGTGCGTAGTTTCCAGATTTCCGCAGTGTTTCCGCATCTGACGGCACTGGAGAACGTGCGACTTGCGTTGCAGCGTGCGCGCGGCCCGAGCTTCGATTTCTGGCGCTCAGAAAAGGCGCTCGGCGTCTATAACGATCGCGCGCGCGAATTGCTGTTCGATGTGGGCCTGACCGGGCTGGCGGACACCGTCGTGGCAGAGTTGCCATACGGGCAGAAGCGCGCGTTGGAGATCGCCACGACGCTCGCCCTCGATCCGGAAATGATGCTGCTGGACGAACCCACCGCCGGCATGGGCCACGACGACGTAAATCGCATCGTCGAGCTGGTGCAACGAATGCGCAACGGGCGGACCATTTTGATGGTAGAACACAACCTCTCGGTGGTGGAGGGGCTGTGCGACACCATTACCGTACTGACGCGCGGACGGGTGCTGACTGAGGGTGACTATGCCACTGTGTCGAAGAACCCCGACGTGATCGCCGCCTATCTGGGAACGCCGCATGTTTAAAGTGCAGGGCCTGAACGCCTGGTATGGCGAGAGCCATATCCTGCACGGCGTCGATTTCGAAGTGCGCGAGGGAGAGGTGGTCACGTTGCTCGGCCGAAATGGCGCCGGCAAGACCACGACGCTGAAGTCGATCATGGGCCTGGTGCCGCGGCGGGAGGGCAGCGTGCAATTCCGCGGCGCCGAGCTGACCCGACTGGCCCCCCATCACATCGCGCGACACGGCATCGCGTTCTGCCCGGAGGAGCGCGGGATTTTCGGCTCGCTGTCGGTGACGGAGAATCTTCTGCTACCCCCGGTGGTGACGCCCGGCGGGCTGGATATCGGTACGATCTATGAGTTGTTCCCCAACCTGAAGGAGCGCGCGCGGACCGCGCACGGCACGCGGCTCTCCGGCGGAGAGCAGCAGATGCTGGCGATCGCGCGGATACTCAGGACCGGAGCGAAAATGCTCCTGCTGGACGAGCCGACTGAGGGGCTCGCGCCGGTGATCGTGCAGCAGATTGGCCGGACCATTCATGAGATCAAGGAGCGGGGATTTACCGTGCTTCTCGTGGAGCAGAATTTCCGGTTCGCACAGACGGTGGCTGATCGGCACTACGTCGTGGAGCACGGGAAGGTCATCGACATGATCCCCAACCACCGGCTGGAAGCCAATATGGACAAGCTGCATGAGTATCTGGGGGTATGAGCCACCATTGTCCCCATCGCCTTGGAGCAGGGGGACAGGTGGAGGGGTGCGACCTTCGGTCGTCGTGCGAACGTGCGCCCCCCTCCTTGGAACTCCCTCCTTCACGGCGAGAGGGAGACTAACGATTGCTCCGCGGAGGATTCCAGGACACGCCATGACCATCCACTCCTGGAAGGAGCCGACATCATGACCATTTCCCGCCGCACGCTGCTCGCCACTGCCACCGCGGCGACAACGCTGCCGCTTATCAACCGCGCCCGCGCACAGTCCAAACCCAAGCTGAAGATTGGCGTCCTGAACGACCTCTCCGGCCCGTACATGAACACCGGCGGCGTGACGTCGGTGATCTGCGCCCGGCAGGCCGTTACGGAATTCGCTTCGGCACACGGCCTGAACGTTGAAGTGATCTCCGCAGACCACCAGAACAAACCGGATCTTGCCGTATCGATCTGCCGCCAGTGGTTCGACCGCGATGGCGTTGACGTGCTGATGGACGTGCCTACATCGTCGGTGGCGCTAGCCGTGCAGTCTGTCGTCAAGGAAAAGAACAAGGTCTTCCTCGCGGTCGGTCCCGCGACGACTGCGCTCACCGGGACGCAGTGCTCACCCAACATGATCACCTGGGTGTACGACACCTATATGCTGGCCAAGTCCACCGGCGGCGCGATGGTGAAGGCCGGCGGCGATTCCTGGTACTTCCTCACCGCCGACTATGCCTTCGGCAAGCAGTTGCAAGCAGATACCACGTCCTTCGTGAAGGCGGCCGGCGGCAAGGTGCTGGGATCGGCGCCGTATCCATTCCCCGGAACGACGGATTTTTCGTCCTTCCTGGTGCAAGCGCAGTCGAGCGGCGCGAAAGTGCTTGGCTTGGCGAACGCCGGTGCCGACACGGTGAACTCGATCAAGCAGGCTAACGAATTTGGCCTCAACAAATCAATGCACCTCGCCGCACTGCTGATGTTCATTACCGACGTGCACGCGCTGGGGCTGGACACGGCAAAGGGCCTTGTGTTGACGGAAAGCTATTATTGGGACCTGAACGACGGTACGCGGTCGTTCTGTAACAAGATCAAGCCGCAATCGCCCGACAACTGGCCGAACATGATCCATGCCGGCTGCTACTCTGCGACCCTGCACTATCTGAAGACCGCGGCCGCCATGGGGGCCGCCGAAGTGAAGAAGGACGGCGCCGCGACGGTGGCGCGCATGAAGAAGATGCCAGTCGAGGACGAGTGCTTCGGCAAGACGACAATCCGCGAGGATGGCCGCCACCTGGTGCCGGCCTATCTGTTCGAGGTGAAGACGCCGGCCGAGAGCAAAGGGCCGTGGGACTACTTCAAGCTGCGGGCGACCACTCCGGCTGACGAAGCGGCCAAACCGCTGGCAGAAGGTGGCTGCCCGTTCGTCGGAAAAGCATGAGCGGACGGCGAATCCTCCCCTCTCCCTTGCGGGAGGGGCATGGAGGGAGGGCGCCGCGTGCCACCACGCGGTACGTGGCGCCATCCCGTTTCACAAACACCCGGGGGGTCTCCACCACATGATCATGATCTTCGGCGTCCCCGGACCGTTGCTGTTCGGGCAGGTTCTGCTCGGCCTGATCAACGGCGCGTTTTACGCGATGCTTTCGATGGGCCTTGCCATCATTTTCGGTATGCTGAACATCATTAACTTCGCGCACGGTGCGCTGTTTATGATGGGCGCATTCGTGTCCTGGATGCTGCTGCAGTATCTCGGCATTGGTTATTTCGCCAGCTTGATCCTGTCGCCGATCATCGTTGGTATCTTCGGCGTCATCCTCGAGAAGACGCTGATCCACCGCATGTACCGGTTGGACCACCTCTATGGCCTGCTGCTGACCTTCGGCATGTCGCTGGTCATCGAGGGATTGTTCCGTAACTATTACGGAAGCTCCGGCATGCCCTACAACATCCCGGCCGTGCTGGATGGCGCCACCAATCTCGGCTTCATGTACTTGCCGATCTACCGCGCCTGGGTGGTGGTCGCCGCACTGGTGGTCTGTTTCGCCACCTGGGCAATTCTGGAAAAGACGTCGCTCGGCGCCACGCTCCGCGCTGCGACAGAGAATGCAGCCCTGGTGCAGGCATTCGGCGTCGACGTCCCGCGGGTGGTGACGCTGACTTTCGGTGGTGGCGTGGCGCTGGCGGCCTTCGCCGGTGTGCTGGCGGCGCCGATCTACTCAGTGAATCCGGACATGGGCGACAGCTTCATCAACACCGTGTTCGCGGTCGTCGTGATCGGCGGCATGGGCTCGATCCTCGGCGCCATCATCACCGGCTTCGCCCTTGGCGTGATCGAGGGCCTGACCAAGGTCTTCTGGCCGCAGGCATCCGCCACTGTCATTTTTTTCGTGATGGTCATCATCCTGCTGACCATGCCACGTGGCCTGTTTGGCAAGAGGGCTTGATATGCTCGGCTTCTCCCGCTCCCAGTGGATCGCTTTCCTCATCATGCTGGCGCTGATCGTGGTTTCGCCATACGTGCTCTATCCCGTCTTCATCATGCGCGTGCTGTGCTGGGCCCTGTTCGCCTGCGCGTTCAATCTGATGATCGGCTATGTTGGGCTGCTGTCGTTTGGCCACGCGGCTTTCTTCGGCATGGGCAGCTATCTTGCCGCATGGACGATGAAGTTCTGGCATGTCGACGCCGTGGTGGCGATCGGCATCGGTGGTATCACCGGTGCGGTATTGGGGCTGTGCCTGGGTTACCTAGCGATCCGTCGCTCCGGCATCTATTTTGCCATGATCACACTAGCACTCGCGCAGATGGTATATTTCTTCTGCAACGAGGCGCGATTCACTGGGGGCGAGGATGGTATCCAGCAGGTGCCACGCGGCCACTTGCTCGGCATCATCAACCTGAACCACGACATGGCGATGTACTGGGTTGTGGCACTGATCTTCGTTGCCGGCTTCCTGCTGGTGCACCGCATCATTCACTCGCCGTTCGGCCAGGTACTCAAGGCGATCCGCGAGAACGAGCCGCGCGCCACGTCGCTCGGGTATCGCACAGATGATTACAAGCTGATCGCGTTCGTGCTGTCGTCGACGCTCGCGGGCATCGCCGGCGGCATGCAGGCCATCGTGTTCGGGATCGCAACGCTGACCGATGTGCATTATTCTACATCGGGCGAAGTGGTGCTGACCACGCTGCTGGGCGGATTGGGCACCGTGTTCGGGCCAGTCGTCGGCGCGGTCGTGAACACGGCTATGGAGAATTACCTGGCGCAGTTCGGCTCATGGGTGACGGTGACGCAGGGCGCGATCTTCATGCTCTGCGTACTCGCATTCCGCCGCGGCATTGTCGGGGAGATCGGCGCAGCGCTGAAGCTGGCGCTATAGCCTTTATGCCGCGTCGAGGAGTGAAGCGGAGAGGCAATAACAGCCGGGGGCCGGCCGCTAGGCCACCTCCCGCAGCCACACCCCAGCCTTGGCCACCGCATCGCGTGCCTTTGCGACCGTCGCGACAGCGCGCATGAAACCATGCACCACGCCGGGAAAGATCTCGGCGCGCACCGCGACGTCCGCGGCACGCAGCTTCGCGACCAGCGCTTCGCCCTCGCTGCGCAGCACGTCGAGTTCCGCCAGATGCACCAGTGTCGGTGGCAACCCGGCCAGGTCGCCACGCAGCGGCGCGGCATAGGGGTGTGCACGATCCGCCTCGTGCGGCACATAGACCGACCAATAGAACGCCATACGGTCACGATTCAGCCCGAACGCACCGGCGCTGAATTCCTGGTAGCTCGGCGTATCCAACCGGCTGTCACACACCGGATAGTTGGTCAGAATGCCGCGCGGCTTCGGCCCGCCGGAATCGCGCAACACGAGAGCCGTGGCCAACGCCAGGTTCCCGCCGGCGGAATCGCCACCCAACACCAGCCGCCTGGGGTCGAAGCGCCAGTCAGCGCCATGCTCCGCCACCCATCGCACGACCGCGACGCATTCGTCGAGCGCCTGCGGAAACTTTGCTTCCGGCGACAGCGCGTAATCGACCGACACAGCAGCGACGCCACCCGCCGCGCAGTACTCCCGAACGAGACGATCATGCGTATCGACCGACGCCCACACCCAGCCGCCCCCGTGAAAGTACACCATCACCGGTAATGGCCGGTCGGTCCGCGGCCAATAGACGCGACAGAAGATCCGCCGCCCGCGCGCGGCGATCCACCGGTCGGCCGTTTCCGCCATCGCGGGCCCGCCTTTCGCATATGGCAGGTTCAGCGCATCGTTGGTTGCACGGTGCGGCGTCAGTGGAACTTCAAGCCGGATCGGCGGATACTTTGCGGCCGCGCTCTCGGCCGCAGCAGTAAACGCGGCCATTTCCGGATCCCAGCGCGAGCGGTCGGTCATGGACGAATCCTCACCCTTTCCTCTTCGCGCAATCAGATCACCCGATGCCTCGCGATGCCAGGGGGCGGCCGTTCAGGCGGGTTCCCAATGGCGCCGTGGCGTTCGTGGAATTTCGGGCCGGATCGGCCGATGCTGTGCCGCGCCATGACCGTTCCCCGTCTCGCTCCCGGCCGCTTTGTCCTGGACTCGCTGTACCGGCCGCAGTCGCTGGCTGTGATCGGTGCGCAGACCGCAGCCGGCACGCAGATCATGGCCAACATCGCTGGGTCCGGTTTCAAGGGATCTGTCCAGTCGGTCAGCGAGGCAGCCGAACTGACCGGCCGAATGGACCTCGCCGTGATCGCCACCGACGCGGTTCTCCCGGCGATGGAAACACTGGCGACCAAAGGCTGCTTCGCCGCCGTCGTGCCCGGCCCGGCCCAAGGCATCGCCGAAGCCGCCCGTCGGACCGGCGTGCGCGTGCTCGGCCCGCACTCGTTCGGCATCGCCGTGCCAGGCATCAGCTTGAACGCCACCCGCGCCCACCTCCCGCCACCGCCAGGCCGGCTTGCATTGGTCTCGCAATCCGCGGCGCTATGCCGCGCGGTGATCGACTGGGCCGGCCCGAATGGCGTCGGCTTCAGTCACATCGTCGGGGTGGGTGGAAACGCCGATATAGGCTTCGGCCCGGCGCTCGACTGGCTGTCGCGCGACCCCGGTACCGGCGCAATTCTGCTCGACATTCGCCGCCTGAAGAACCGCCGCGTCTTCCTCTCAGCCGCCCGGGCCGCGACCCGGCTGCGCCCAGTGGTGGCGATCCGAGCAGGGGGTCGTCTGCTCGACGGCGGTACCGGCGAGGCCGAACGCGCATTCGAGGCCGCGCTGCGCCGCGCCGGCGTCCTCAGGGTCGAACGCCTGGAAGACTTGCTCGCCGCCGCAGAGACGTTGTCGCACGCCCGTCCGCTGCGCTCTGAGGCGCTGGCGATCGTCACCAACGCCATCGGCCCCGGGCGCATGGCCGCCGACGCCGCGTTGCGACACGGCCTTGATCTTGCCGCGCCGGACGGCGCCGAGTGCGGCATTGTGTATGTGCCGCTGGAGCAGGCCGATCGCCTCGTGCCTACCGCGGCGCGGGTGGCGGCCTCTGCCGGCGTTGGCGGCGTACTGGTGGTAGATGCGCCGACCAGCGCGACGGATGATCCGGTAACCGAAGCTCTGATTGAAACGGCACCGGGCTTGCGCGTGCCGCTGCTGGTCTGTGTCATGGGCGAGACCACCGGCGCCCGGCGACGCGCGGCCTTGGTCCGCGCCGGCGTCAAGGTTTTCGCCACACCCGAGCAGGCGGTTCGCGGCTTCGACCAGCTCGTGCAGGACTGCCGCAACCGTGCCGCCGCGCGTGAACTTCCCCCCAGCACGGTGCTGGCGCACGCCACTGACCGGGCCTC
>JASHQG010000656.1 GCA_030037665.1 Acetobacteraceae bacterium | reverse complement strand
GGCGACTGGCGCCTTCAAGGAGCGCGGTGCGGCCAATCGCCTCGCGCAGCTGTCGGAGGGGGAACGGGCGCGCGGCGTGATCGCGATGTCGGCTGGGAATCACGCGCAGGCGGTGGCCCGGCACGCGCAGTTGGCCGGCGTTGCCGCGACGATCGTCATGCCGAAATTCACCCCCGCGATGAAAGTCACGCGGACCGCCGCGTTCGGTGCTGAGGTAGTGCTGCACGGCGAAACGCTCGCCGAGGCGGCCGCCCATGCGGAAGAGCTTGCGCGTGACCGGCAGCTCCTGTTCGTGCATCCGTACGAAGATCCGGCGGTGATCGCCGGTCAGGGCACGCTCGCGCTGGAACTGCTGGACGATGCGCCTGAGCTCGACGCGCTGGTGGTACCGGTTGGTGGCGGCGGGCTGCTGGCCGGCTGCCTGATTGCGGCCACCTCGCTTCGCCCGGGCATCCAGGTCTTCGGCGTGGAAGTAGAGGCCTATGCCGCGCTCGCGCAGACGCTGGCCGGCCGGTCGGTCTCTGTCGGTGGCCCCACCATCGCCGAGGGCATAGCGGTACGCGACATCGGCGCGTTGCCGCTGGAGATCGTGCGCCGCCGCGTCACCGACATCCTGGTGGTGCCGGAGCGCGCGGTGGAAGAAGCAATTGGCCTGCTCGCCGAGGGCGGGAAGATCGTGACCGAGGGCGCCGGGGCAGTGGGTGTGGCGGCACTGCTGACGTTCGGATCGCGCTTCCGCAACAAGCGGGTCGGTGTAGCCATCACCGGCGGCAACATCGACGCGCGTATCCTCTCCAACGTGCTGCTGCGTAACCTGCTCCGCGACGGGCGGCTGCTGCGGCTACACTTGCAGATACCCGACCGCCCCGGCGTGCTGGCTGACATCGCCGGCAAGATCGGCAACAGCGGCGGCAATATCATCGAGGTGTCGCACCAGCGGCTGTTCGCCGCCTCGTCCGTGCAGGCGGCGGAGCTGGAGGTGATGGTCGAGGCGCGCGACCCGGCCCACGCCGAGGAGATCGTCGAAGCACTGGAGCAGGCCTATGTGGTGCGGCGGGTGTAGCCGGCCACACGCCGCGGCAGATCACGGCGGCAGAGAGCCGCCGCGCTCTTATCGCTCTACGCTTGCCGTCTGCCGCGCCACCGCCTGCTGCATGCGACGCTCGGCGATCTGCGCCTTCATCGCCTTCTGCAGCTTTTCGAACGCTCGCACTTCGATCTGCCGCACCCGCTCACGCGAGATGTTGTACTGTTGCGACAGCTCCTCAAGCGTCGTCGGGTTATCCTTCAGACGCCGTTCGATCAGGATGTGGCGCTCGCGCTCGTTCAACGTTTTCAGCGCACTGGAAAGCAAAGCCTTACGCCCGGACATCTCCTCGCGGTCGGCGACGGTGGTCTCCTGAGTCTCCGACTCGTCGACCAGCCAGTCCTGCCACTCGCCCTCCCCGTCCTGGCGCACCGGCGCGTTCAGACTGTGGTCGGGCGCCGCCAGCCGGCGGTTCATGCTGATGACGTCCTGTTCCGGCACGTCGAGTACGCGGGCGATCTTCGCCACCTGCTCGGGCTGTAGGTCGCCGTCGTCGATCGCCTGCATCTGACCCTTCAGCCGGCGCAGGTTGAAGAACAGCTTCTTCTGGGCAGCGGTGGTGCCCATTTTCACCAGCGACCACGAGTGCAGGATGTATTCCTGGATCGCGGCACGGATCCACCACATCGCGTAGGTTGCCAAGCGGAACCCGCGGTCCGGATCGAACCGCTTCACCGCCTGCATCATCCCAACATTGCCCTCGCTGATCAGCTCACCGACCGGCAGGCCGTATCCGCGGTATCCCATGGCAATTTTTGCCACGAGGCGCAGATGGGAGGTGACAAGCTTGTGTGCCGCCTCCATATCCTGGTGGTCGCGCCAGCGCTTCGAGAGAGCGAGTTCCTCCTCCGGCGACAGCATGGGGAATTTGCGGATTTCCTGAAGGTACCGCGAGAGGTTACCCTCAGGGGCGACGTTGATGACGGCAGAGGCCACGGAAGGCTCCTTTCGTCGGAAGGTCTGGTCTTGCCCGGGTTTCGGCGCAGGACGTGGGCCTGGATATGGCTAAAAGCCACCTCGGATGCGGGAAGGGTCATGAAGTCCCGGAGACCCGCCCCGGTTGGTGGCGGCGGCTGTTTCCGGACGTCCCCACCAAAGCAGGGCATCCGCCCGCTTTGGCACTATCCCGTATACCGGACCGGATTGGTCCTGTCAAGATTAAGCCTCGGTCAGGTTCCGGTACATTCGTCCAGGGCGTCAACCAACGCCTTGAAATCTCGAGGAATTTTGGACTCGAACTCAAGCCTGGCGCCGGTCCTCGGGTGGGCAAAGCCGAGTTGCGCCGCATGCAGGGCTTGCCGCGGAAAGTCCAGCAGGAGGCGCCGCACGGCGTCCGGCAAGGTCCGGGCGGGCGCGGGAATGCGCCGCAGATAGAGCGGATCGCCAACAATCGGATGGCCGCTACTCGCCAGGTGAACACGGATCTGGTGCGTCCGCCCGGTGGCAAGGCGACACTCCAGGAGCGCCGCGGCGGCGCCCCACGCACGCAAGGTGCGATAGCGGGTCAGCGCTGGTTTGCCGGCACGCGTGACCACCGCCATGCGCTTGCGGTCGCGCGGGTCACGCCCGATCGCCCCCGTGATCTCGCCAGAGAGCGGCGACGGCAGCCCCCAGCACAGCGCGACGTAGGCGCGGTCCAGATCGCGCGCGGCAAAGGCCGCGGTCAGCGCGTCGTTCGCCAGCTGGGTCTTTGCCACCACCATCACGCCGGAGGTGTCCTTGTCCAGGCGATGCACAATGCCGGGCCGGCGCTCGGCACCGATGCCCGTGAAGCCCGAGCCGCAGTGGTGCAAGAGGGCGTTCACGAGCGTGCCGTCGGGGTTGCCCGGAGCAGGATGGACGACGAGGCCGGCCGGTTTGTCCAAAACGATCAGGTCGTCGTCCTCATAAATAATGCTGAGCGCGATGTTCTGCGGCTCGGGCCGGGCGGGCGCCGGTGGCGGCAGATCCAACGCGTAGACCAAGCCGGCACGCACCGAATCGGCGGGGTCGCGCACAGGCTGTCCGTCCCGGGTGGCCCTGCCCGCTTCGATGAGTGCCTTGACGCGGGAGCGCGACAGCGTGCCGATGGCGTCGGCGAGGAAACGGTCGAGCCGCTGGCCAGCCACCTGAGAACCGGCGGTGGCGCGGAAAGAGCGGGACGGAGGAGCGCCGGACATGCAAGGCCGCGGATAGCGCGGAATGGCGCCCGCTTGGAGGGGGAAGATGCAACGCAACATGCGGCTGCTCATCGCAGTGACGATCGGCATGGGCGTGTTGATCCTGCTTGGCACCACCGTGGTGATCCTGACCGTTGCCCACCGGATGACGCGACCGCGTGCCAGACCCAACACGATGGTCTCGCTTCATTTGGACGAGCCGGCAGGCACGCGCATTCGCAGTATCGCTGGAGCCGGCGACCGGGTCGCTGTCGAACTGGAGGGCGGCGGCGCAGAGAGGATCGTGCTGATCGACCCGGATACCGGCGTCGTCACCGGACGGATCACGCTAGGCCGGTGACCAGCGCAGCCACCGCCCAACCACCCGCCAGCAAGGTCCGCTGCTGCGGGTTGAACATGGTTTACGCCAACCCGCCGACCATTCGTACGACCAGCATACCGACCAGCGCGGCCATCGTGGTCGGTTGCTGTCATGGCAACGGATGCACGCGCGGGGAAACAGCCTGGTGAAGACTGTGTGGTCAGCCGATACGGTGACGCTCTCGGGCGATGCTGATGGTGGTGATGCCGAAGAGCGAATTGAATCGCGCATCGGCGCCCTTCCTTCGGCTGCACGCCGAGTCTTATGGGTAGCAGGTTCGACGACGCGCCGGCGCACGCGCGCCGAACGGCGCCAAACTCAATCGCGTCGTGGGGCCACACATTCATGCCGCGACATTCGCAAACGCTGGAAGCACTCAGGCATGATGCGTATGGCGCCCCCGCAATCAGTCGGTGCGCAGGCGCTTTATCTGCTGCGGACGGGGGAGACGTGGTCGCTGCATGGACGGACGCTTGAACCGACGATCGTTGTGGACTAGAAGGCGGCGCGGTCCCGTTCGTCTAGAGGCCTAGGACACCGCCCTCTCACGGCGGCAACAGGGGTTCGAATCCCCTACGGGACGCCAGGCAAGCTCAAGCACTGAGCGACGTCTCTCCAAAATCTGTCCAACGTCTGGCCAATATATGCGCGTAGACCGGGGTGGATTGCGTGTGACCGAATCGTGAGCATTCACGGATCGGTTACGCCACCTGTGTTGGAGGACGCTGCGATGGAACCTCACGAGCCGGACGCTGTCGTGGCCGCAACGCTGACGACCGGCTCGTTGAGCGCCGCGAGCAGCCAGGTGGCCTCGGAAGTTGTCAGAAAATACCTCCCCGTCCTGGAGGAGCTGCTCGAAACTGGCGGGGCTTCCCCGAAAGAGAAGACACCGCCGATAAGGGTCAGCCCGAAGGCCATCGATGCCGCCGCGGACAAGACGGCAAGGTAGCAGCAAAGAAAGGGCCGGTCCTCGCGATGCGTGTGATCGGTCGGCGATGGGCACGATTTTTCAGATGCGCGTCCACCCTGGCGGCATTTGCGGCGGCATGGCTGTGGTACCGCTCTGCGACCGTGACGCTGCCAACGATGTCCGGGGCGGCATTCGGCCACCGCAGCCCGACCGATCCATTCTATGTCGCGCTGCTGCGTGCAGCGTCGTTGTGCAAGTGGGCCGCTGGGTTTACCGGGATGTCAGTGGGCCTGATGGCGCTGGCAGAAATGGTCGGGATCCTGGCTACGTGGAAGGCGACCAGGACAGCTCGTTGTTGATCCGTCCTCGCGCCTCGCAACCTCAACTCCAACAATTGTGGCAAGTGAATGCCGCATACGTCACGAACTTCCGCCGCCTGGTTCCCCGAGCATTCCGCGGCGATCGTCCGTAGCAGGACCGGCACCGACATGTGGGGGCAGTGTTCGGCCACCAGGCGGGCAGCGTTCAGCCGGCCACGCTCGTCGCAATGGTTGCAGGCCATGTCGATCACCGGCAGCGGTTCGGCTACCTGGCCCAGCAGGGTTACGTCCGCGCCGGTGAGTTTGGCGGTCGCAACGTCCTACCGCCTAAGCTGCGGTTTCGACCGCTGGCGAATTCAACTCCGGCGAAGCGACATCAGACGGCGTAGCGGGCGCGATGTGCGCTTTGACACCTTGCCGTATGGCGTCATGTCCATGTGCGGGTAGCGCGCGCTGACGTCGGCGAGCGTCTGCTCGTTCCAATATTCGCTCCCCGCTGGCGGCCACCCGAAGAGGTCGCGTTCGCGCGGCGTCATTCGCTCCAATGCGTCGATCATCTCGTGCCGGAGCGCCTGGTCGGGCCAGCTCATTTTGCCCTGCCACCGCCAGCCGCGCTCCTGGAAGTCGACCAGCATGACGAACCGCGAGCGCTGAGGCGCGCCGAACTCGGACCCGCGATGCAGCACATCGGTCTTGTAGATAAGGAGACTGCCCGCTGGCGCTTCCGCAGAGACCTCCTTGTCGAAGAATTCGCCGAAGGTGCGCTCGCGCGGGATGAGCGGCAGATCCTTTGTGTACTGAAGCGGCACACGTTTTGGTTGGGCCATCAACCAGGGTAACGTCCGACAACAGGATGAATGTCGTCATCTGCGTGTGCCGCTTGTCGAGGCGCGGCACGACCAGCGTGTGATTGCCGAAATCGCGATGGTGCGGCTGGTCATAGTTGATCGCGCCGGAATACTTGGCCCACAGCTCGATCTTGTAGATTTCGATGTTCTTCGCATTGAGAAAGCGTTCGGCGGCATCGATCAGATCAGGATAGACCGCGACGCGGTTGAGCGCCCAGTTCGGATAGGGAAAGAAGCGCAGGCCCGAGAACTGGCTGCGCGCGAATTCTGGATGCCTCGAAGGGTCGGCGAAATACTCTTCCGGCCTAGGATAGATTTCCCAGA
>JASHQG010000655.1 GCA_030037665.1 Acetobacteraceae bacterium | reverse complement strand
ACCAGCGAGGCGGTGCAGATGCACGGCGGCTTCGGATTCACCGACGAATATGCCGTGTCGCGTTTCTATCGTGGCGCTCGCTACGGCACGATCGGCGGTGGCACCACGGAAACGTTGCGCGACCTGATCGGTAAGAAGATCGTCGCCGACGTAGAGTTCACCCAGGGGATTTTGGGCCTCGGGACTTTCTGAACAGGCCCGGCAACGGCATGGACCACCTGACATGCCTCATCGCGACGGCACGTGTGTCCACCGCATGCGAACTTCGCTGGCTATCTGTCATCCCGCCCTTACGACAACGTGGTCGATACAGACCGGCACGGATATCGCGGCAGCATATTCGGGCATCGGACGGAGGGGGGGCGCCGCGTCCGATGCGATCACGTACTGTCGGGACTCAGGCTGGCAATGCCACGTCCAAGCGGTTGGCAACCCACCGTCGGCCATAGCTGGCGATGCGTGAGTGCCATTGCGAGGCGCAGCTTATAGCCATGCGGCCCAGCCTCCGCGTAAAGTCGGGCCAACAAATCCTTGGAGGAGCATGCGTCCATGACCCGGGCCCTCAGTTACGCCAGCGGCCCCTCCAGCGCTCCGCTGCTTGGCGAGACGATAGGCGCGCATTTCGACCGCACGGTGGCGTGTTGGCCTGATCGCCCGGCGCTGATCGTGCGCCAGCAGGGCAAGCGCTGGACCTGGCGCGAACTTGGCGAGCGTGTCGATGCTTTTGCCGCCGGGCTCATCGCACTGGGATTGCAGCCCGGCGAGCGCATCGGCATCTGGTCACCGAACAACGCCGAGTGGGTGGTGACACAATTCGCCACTGCGAAGGCCGGGCTTATTTTGGTCAACATCAATCCTGCCTATCGCCTGACAGAACTGGAATACGCACTGAACAAGGTCGGCTGCCGCGCGCTGGTCACGGCGACGTCGTTCAAGACCTCGGACTATGTCGGCATGGTCAACACGTTGGCGCCGGAACTGCAGCGTGCGCGGCCGGCCCACCTCGAAGCGGCGAAGCTTCCGGCACTGCGTGTGGTCATCCAGATCGGCGGCCCGGCCGTGCCCGGCATGATTGCGTTCGACAGCGTCTACACCATGGGCGAGGCGGAACATCGCGCGGTGGTGTCGGACCTGGGCGAGCGACTGCAGTTCGACGAACCGATCAACATCCAGTTCACGTCAGGGACGACCGGCCTGCCGAAGGGTGCGACGCTGACCCATCACAACATCCTCAACAATGGCTATTTCCTTGGCGAGGCGATGCGCTACGCGCCGGAGGACAAGGTCTGCATCCCGGTGCCACTGTATCACTGCTTCGGCATGGTGATCGGCAATCTGGCATGCATGACGCATGGTTCGGCGATGGTGCTGCCGGGCGAGGGATTCGATCCACTCGCCACGCTGCAGACGGTTGCAGAGGAGCGCTGCACGTCTCTGTACGGCGTGCCGACCATGTTCATCTCCGAGCTCGATCATCCGGAATTCAAAAACTTCGATCTCACCAGTCTGCGCACCGGCATGATGGCAGGATCGCCGTGTCCCATAGAGGTGATGCGTCGTTGCATCCGCGACATGCACTTGCGCGAGATGACTATCGGCTACGGCATGACGGAGACGAGTCCGGTTAGTACCCAGACAGCGTTGGACGATCCGCTGGAGCGGCGCGTGGCCACTGTCGGTCGCGTGCATCCTCACGTGGAGATCAAGATCATCGACACGGAAGGCCACGTCGTACCACGCGGCACTCCGGGTGAGTTCTGCACCCGCGGCTATTCCGTGATGCGCGGCTACTGGGACGATGAGGAACGAACGAAACAGGCAGTCGATGCGACCGGCTGGATGCACACCGGCGACCTGGCGACGATGGATACGGACGGCTATTGCAACATTGTCGGCCGGATCAAGGATATGGTGATTCGCGGCGGCGAGAACGTTTATCCCCGCGAGATCGAGGAGTTTCTCTATCGCCATCCGAAAATCCAGGATGTAACGGTGTTCGGCGTGCCGGATGAACGGTACGGCGAGGAGATCTGTGCATGGATCAAGATTCGCTCGGGAGAGATGCTGACCGAGGAGGAGGTGCGCGATTTTTGCCGCGACCAGATCGCGCACTACAAGGTGCCGCGGCATATCTGTTTCGTTGATGAATTTCCGATGACAGTAACGGGCAAGATTCAGAAGTTCATCATGCGTGATCGGATGGTGGCGGAGCTCGGCGTGAAACAGGCCGCGACCGCCTGACATCGGCTGGCTGCAATGACGTATTGCTATCGTGCACGAGGCTGCAGCCGCGAGCGACGACGTTGCTTTCATCTCCCGGGACAAACCGTCCGGCATCCGGGCATTCGGCAACACCGCATCCGGCATGACGCTCAAGCCCTGGTCCTATGCGATCCTGGCAGTGCGTACCTGACGCCGTGTGCGGTAGCAGCGGCGTTACCACAGCGACCGACTGGAACTGGAAGTCGCCGGACATGTCGATCGGGAACAAGATGACGTGTGTCCCGGGGTTCGAGATAACAGAGAAGCTTGTACGGCTTCACCGCATGACAGCTACGGATCTTGCAAATGCTGGTCTGCCGATGCGGGCCAGGCAGCGGTATCCGACAGCCTCGGCATGTTGGCGGATGTGACGTGCCAGCAAGCGGGTGGTCCAGAGTTCATGCCGATAGCCATGCTCGTTGGCTTTGTCGCAGGCCGGTGAGACTCGCAAGGCCTTGGCTGCATTGGCGATGTGCGGCCGGGGGACACTCCGCAAGCACCGCCGTCACGCCCAGCCACACGGCCCGATCCCGCCAGCGCAACATAGCGTGATGGGCCACGTGCATCGGTTCATCCTGGGCGTGGGATGACGGATCAGTGCGACACGCCAGCAGGATTGGAGCCGGTCCGATCTAGCTCGCCAGCGCCGCGCGCGATCGCGCGAATGCCTCCAGCGCAGTCAGAGCGTCTGCGTGGACCGGAATATGAATAACGCATCGGGGTTTGTCATGCTATGCCGAGACGTCATGAATGGTCGGGAGCACCTGCAACATTTGGGGGTGAGCAGGGAATCCACCACAACTGGTTGGTTCCAGTGGGTCGCTGCATCCGGCGTCGCGCCTACGGCGTTTGTCGCGCGCGCCGAACCAGTCGCGTTCCCAGAGCGATTCATTACCAACATCGCGAGGTCGAATCGGCCCGACCGTCGATGAGGCAAAACAACGCGAGAGCTTGAGGGCGAAGGCCGACTCACCGAACCCATCAATCAGCGCCGACACCAGACGGTTAGAGCAGGATGCGTTCGCACCGGCTCACGCCTCCCGCTCTCGCAGCGTCATGTCCCCGGTACTATATTTATGGTGATTGACGTCGCCTGCAGCGGCGCCTGCGCGGTTTGGGCCGTCTGCGGTCGTAGCGAAATAGAGGAGCGCGGGGCGGTGCGGAGTGCCCGGACGCATTCTCGTGATCGCGGAATGCGAAGCGGCTCGATACGCGAGGCTGGTCTTGTTTGGCTCCGGGATTTCTTCCCTGGCTATTTCGCCATGGTGATGGGGACGGGCATTGTTGCCGTCGCAGCCCGCCTCCTCGGTCGCGAGGTTCTGGCCTGGCCGCTGTTCGCCATCAACCTAGCCGCCTATCCGCTGCTGTGGGCTATACTTCTTGCCCGCATCGCGCGTTTTCCGCGCGCCGTCCTGGCGGATTTCGCGACCCACGACCGTGGCCCAACTTTCCTTACAATCGTCGCCGCCAACGGCGTGCTTGGCAGCCAGTTCGCAGTGTTCAACAGGCTGACCTGTCTGCTGCCCGTACTATTCTGGTTCAGCCTTGTGCTGTGGGCGCTGCTCGTTTACGGCTTCCTTAGCACCGTCACTGTCAGCATCGCCAAGCCGGACCTGGAGCACGGGTTGAATGGCGCCTGGTTACTGCTGGTGGTGGCAACGGAAGCAATCGCCGTGTTGGCCTGTCTCCTTGCCCTTCACACGAATGAACCGCCGTCGCTCGTCTTTGTGGCGCTCGCGTTCTACCTGCTCGGCACTATGCTCTATGTGCTGCTCTCGGCACTGATCTTCTTTCGTTGGGTGTTCCGTCCGATGCAACCAGCAGAGATGGGCGCGCCGTGGTGGATCAACATGGGGGCAGTGGCAATCGCCACGCTTGCCGGTGCGCGGTTGATGGCGCTGCCGGGCCGTGATCCCAATCTGGTGCTATTGCAGAACTTTGTCGCGCCGTTCACCGTGCTGTTGTGGGCCACCAGCACCTTCTGGATTCCGCTCCTGGTAATTTTGTTTATCTGGAAAGAATTGCAGCGTGGTCCGCAAGGCTACGATCCGGGGTTGTGGTCGGTGGTGTTTCCGCTCGGCATGTATGTAGCGGCGACGCACGATTATGCGACCGAGGCGGGTCTGCGATTCCTCGACTCCATTCCACGTGCGGTCTTCTGGGTGGCTCTGCTCGCCTGGGTACTGACCTTTGCAGGCATGTCGCTGCGATTGCTGCGCTCGCTCTCGTTTCTGTGGAACCACCACGCACGCCCGGTGCAGATACGCAGAGAGGAGTGAGCTGCCATGCCGGAAGCCGTCCTGGTCCTCTTACGCCACCCCGAGGAGGCAGGCTTGCTGCTTGATGCGGCGGCGCGTCTCGCAGCCATAATGGGCTCTGCCCGCATCAATGCCCTGGCAATTCATGAAACAATCGAGATCATTCCGGCCGGCGGTGCCACTCTTGCCGACAGGTCCGAAGCCATCCAGACAGCGAGGGAAAAAGACCACCAGCGGGTCCGGATGTTGGAACGTGTGTTCGATAACTGGACAGCCACCGTCAAACACGCCTCGAATGCCCACTGGTTCACTGCGGAAGGGAGCACGAGTGAGCTTGTAGCGCAGTGGGGTCGGCGGGCCGATGTTATCGTCACCACACGGCCATCGGCGGATGATCGGCTTGATCGCCACGCCTTCAGGAATACACTTTTCGGCACGGACCGACCTGTGCTCATGGTGCCGCCGACGCTTGTGAATTCCGAGGCGGGCGCAACGTTTGGACGCCGCATCGCCATTGCCTGGCGAGATGAGAAGCAGGCGCTCAGGGCGGTACTCCCGGCCCTGCGTTGGCTGGCAAGCGCGGAGCAGGTACATGTCCTGCTCGGCGTACGCGACATCACGCGCACCTTTGAGGTTCCCCCGGTTCTGCTGGAGCACGGGCTTGTGGTCAGCCCCCATGTGCTGGCGATTCACCCGGGCCCGTTCGGCCAAACGCTTCTGGATACGGCTCACCGTCTCGGAGCTGACCTTCTGGTCATGGGCGCGTATGCGCATAGCCCACTGCGCGAGCTGATCCTGGGTGGGGTGACGCGCCACATGCTCGCGCACGCCGATCTGCCGGTGCTGATGCGGCATTAATGGCGCTAGGTTGGTTTGCTTGGTCGCTGGACCGGCGAGAAGCGCCGGCCCTGTCCGAACTGCCGGCGCTCGCGGTGCTGCCATTCGCCGGTTGGTCGCAGCGCTACACTGCGCTGCGCCGTCGCCGCCCGCGGTCTTCGTCGCGTTGGTATGGCTGACAAGAGGGGGCGCTTAACGGGTCCATAGCCGTCAAGGTTGGGTTCTATATCTGGCCTCGGCCGGGCTGTCTCCGGCGTGCGTCGCTGCGATGGCCAGTATCGGCATATGGACGTAGGCCATTGCGGTTCCGTTCGGGGGATCGCTGGGCAATCGCGTGACGGACTGATCGACAAACGGCTCGTCGCGGTCTACCGTTCTCGGAACCACCGCGCATGAGCGCAGTCCCACAGCAGCGGGGCGGCTCAACCTGACGACAATTCAGGAGGACGGTCCAATGAAGAGCGGTTTCCGCGTCTACGACTCCGACACGCACATCAATCCTGCCGCGGAAATCCTGGACAAGTACGTCGACCCGGAATTCCGCCCGCGGTTGGCGGAACTGGTGCCGTTCCGCATTCGCGTAGGTCAGGCGGTGGACGGTCCGAGCGAAATGCACAATTACCGTGCTGGCATGAAGTTCTATCGCCGCATCCTCGGCGAGGCGGCACCGCGCGAAAACTTCAGCGGCCGGGACTCGAAATGGATGGGCAGCCGCCGGCCGCGGCCTGGCATCCAGGATGACCAGGCGCGCAATCGGGTGCTCGACATGGATGATGAAGGCACCGACGCACACTTCCTGATCCCCACGTCATGGCTGAGCCTGTGCGGGTTGGACGACGCGTCAATCGAAGTGGCGATGACGCGCGCCTACCATCGTCATATGGCGGATTTCTGCGGGCAGTTTCCGGGCCGGCTGACCGGTCCGATCGTTGCGTCGTGTCGTCAGCCGGCGGAGGCAGTCCGAGAAATCCGTGAATGGGGCAAGGCGAAATGGGCGGTCGCCGTGATGCCGTTGCTGCCCGAGGGGCTGCCGGTCGATCATCCCAGTCTCGATCCGATCTGGGCTGAAGCGCAGGAATTCGACCTGCCAATTGCAAATCACAGCTTCACCTGGACACCGCCCTACTATCCTGGTTATCGCGACCTCTGGGACAACATCTTCATCGGACGGCTCGCTGCGCATCCGTGGGGCGCTATGCGGTTCGTCGCGGGATTCATCGGTGCGGGCTTGTACGACCGCTATCCGCGGTTGCGCATGGGGGTGCTGGAATGCGGCTTCGGCTGGCTCCCGTTCTGGGCGAAGCGCATGGATGAGCAAGCGGAGTACGTCGGCGGAATTCCGTCTCTCAAGATGCATCCGAGCGATTACATGAAAAGCGGCCGCTTTTTTTGTTCCATCGAGCATCATGAGGGAGAGGACATGTTCGCCGACGTGACGCGGTTCCTCGGCGAGGATGTGCTGATGTACGCGTCCGATTATCCACATTCGGAGTGTCAGTTCCCGGACTCCGTATCCAATATCCTGGAGTGGTCGGCGATGGGGGAGGGGCGGATGCGGAAGCTGCTGGCGGGGAATGCTGAGCGGTTCTTCCGGCAGGGGTAGGTGGTACGTAATCTTGCCACGGTTTCCTGGTTGGCGGG